>PBSM01000161.1 GCA_002726245.1 Planctomycetaceae bacterium
CTCGCGACCTCTTTGGTATCAGACAATGTGGGCGAGAACAACGAGCAACAGGCGTGCCGCAACGAGCAGATGCATCATAAGTGCCAATGTTCTCGGCTTGGATCGACGGGGCGCGACAGTTCGCACGCACACAGTGCGGTTTCGCTCGATTCTAGCACGCCAGTCCAAGTAGCCGAGGTCGCCCGACTTTGGCAAACCGATCCAAACTCTGGCGAGATCAAAGGTCCTGCCTATAATGTCCCGTTTCCGATACGGGTCCCTGCTACCTAAATACCGACTACTTGACTATGCCCGTAACACTCTGCCTGAACACCAGCACGATCAAACCGCAGCCCATGCTCGATAAGATCCGCCTGACCGCGGAAGCCGGTTTCCCGGCGATCGAGTTGTGGATCAACGATATCTACGAATATGTAGGTCAAGGCGGTGAGGTACGCGACATCGAGAAGGCGATCGCGGATCATGGGCTGACGGTGCCAAGCATGATTTCCGCTCGAGGGTGGGGCGAGGCGATCGAGATCGAATACCCGATTATGAAGGATGAAGTGAAGCGGCGGCTCGAGATGACTGCTCGCTTCGGAGCACAGTGGCTTGTCTGCTCGCCACCTCGTATGCCGTGCGGTCTGTGGCAGGTAACGGCGCGCTACAAGGACCTGCTGGAACTTGGACGACAGATGGGTGCCAAACCGACCTTTGAATACATCAGCTTCTTCAAGTCTGTCTACTCCCTGCCACAGGCATGGCAGGTCGTGCAAGACGCCGACGATCCTGATGCGACTTTGATTGTCGATGCGTTTCACGGTTGGAACAGCAACTCGACGCTAGACGACTTGAAGGCGATTCCGGTTGAGCGCATCAGTCATTACCACATCGACGACGCCAATCCGAACATCCCGCCTTGTCAGCAGATGGACCCGGATCGCGTGATGATTGGCGAAGGGCCGATCGACTTGAAAGCCGAGTTGACCGTCCTAAAAGAAAAAGGCTACACCGGCGCGATCAGTCTTGAACTGTTCCAGCACGAACTTTGGGCTCGCGATCCTGCCGAAGTTCTCAAGATTGGCTTCGATCGTCTAACCGAACTTATCGAATCCGTCTAGCCGCGGCTTCTCCCAATTCGCAATCCGAAATCTAGAATCCGAAACCTAAAATGGGTGATCTCCTTCAACCTCTCGACTTAGTGTTCTTCTTCGCGGCTCTTATCTTCGCCATGGTCGTTGGCCTGATCGCTGGTCGTAAAGAGGAGACTTCCGAAGATTACTTCCTCGCTGGGAAGAAGATTCCGTGGTGGGGAGTGGCTGGATCGATCTATGGCAGCAATGTCAGCGCGAACCATATGGTTGGCATGATGGGGATCGGTTTCAGTATCGGCTTTGCCCAGAGCCATTTTGAACTTGGTGCAATCTTTGGGCTGATGGTGTTGTGTTACGGCTTCCTGCCGGTCTATCGCAAGCTGAATGTCTTTACACTCTCAGAGTACCTTCGCCAGCGTTACGACGAGCGAAGCCAGATTTCCTATGCCATCATTATGGTGATCATCATGGCCGTCGTGCAGATGGTGCCCGGTTTGTACATCGGCGCTCGCAGCGTGTGCGTGCTGATGGGGGGCGATGCGGTGCAACAAGTCAGCACTACGGCGGACGATGGCGAAACGACTTCGAAGAACGAGGTCAACTTCAACTACTACGTTGGTTTTGTGATCGCACTTGCGGTGATTTCCGCCAGCTATACGATCTTCGGCGGATTGAAGGCAGTCGTCTGGACGGACGTGATCCAATCAGTGCTGTTGCTCGCGGCGGGAATACTGGTGGCGATACTGGTCTTCCGAGAGATCGGCGGCTGGGGCGCGATGATGGCCGCTGATCGAGCTGGCGACGAGAAGATGCATCTCTACTTGCCGATGAACCATTCACAATTGCCTTGGACCGGCGTGTTCACAGGATTGATGGCGATGCACTGTTTCTACTGGGGGACGAATCAGTTCATCGTTCAGCGGGCCCTCGCTGCCAGAAGTGACACAGAAGCGAAACTCGGTATCATCGCGGCTGGCTTCTTGAAGCTCTTGATTCCGTTCTTTGCGATCGCCGCCGGCGTTGCTGCCTATTATATGTTCCAGCAGCGCTTGCCCGACCGAGCGATCGCACCAGACACGGCCTTCACCGAAGTGGTTAAGCTGGTCGTGCCCGTTGGTTACGGCATCGTCGGCTTGATTTCGGCCGGCCTTATCGGAGCGATCCTATCTTCGATCGACTCGATGATGAACTCCGCAGCGACGATCGTCACCGTGGACATCTATAAGCGGTACATTAATCCGAAAGCCAGCGACCAACAGATGATTCGGACGGGTCGGCTTTCCATCATCGCCTTCGTGCTCGTCGCCGCATTGATGGCGACCTTTATTCTCGACCCGAATTCCGAGAAGAACTTTTTCTTGCAGATCGTGGATTACCAGAACTATCTCACGCCGGGCGTGCTCGTCGCTTTCGCGTTAGGTATGTTGTGGAAACGCGGCACGCCTCATGCAGGATTCGCGACGATCGTCAGCGGCGTTTTCTTCTCGTGGCTTGTGGAGTATGTCTACAACAACCATCTCGGAACGCAGCCGGCGATCGCCGAGCTGTTCGGGAAGGAACTCAATTTCTTCCATCGTGTTGTCGGTGTAATTCTCCTTTGCTGTGTCATCTACATCGCGACGAGTTTGCTGACGAAACAGGACGAAGAAAAGAGCCGACTGACATGGACCGATCTTGGTGGCCACGAGCCGAACACGCTGAAGCATCTGTTCCTGGCTCTCTTCGGTTCGATCGGGTTCTTCGCCATACTCGGCTACATCGCGTACCTCGATGTCCTAAGCCCTAGCTTGTGTGCTATCAGTGGTGCCTTTTGGACACTGGCTGTGTTCGTCGGTGCGATCAAGCTTCATCCACGCGAATCCGGTACGTTCTTGACCGACGACCGGGCTTGGTCGGGCCTGTTGTGTGCTCTCGCCGTCTTTATGATGTACTACTTCTATTGATGTGAACTCTGACAGAGCTCATCGTATGAATTCAATCGGCGTTCTTTCGTAACTCCCGACCGAACTGTCGTATCTTGTGGAGCCGGCTTTCAAGTACGGTTGCTATCAGTTCGCAGATGACGTTTTTGACTTTCTCGACCATGCAACCGAGGGCCAGCTGAATGAACTAACCAACGTTGCCAAACGCGTTCTTGAAAACAAGCACTATTCTGACGTAAGCAAGTTTCTCGATAAGTATCCTATCACCGATCACGAAGAGGCGGCGGCTTTGTATTTCCTCTTCGGCGTGCTGGATCACGCGAGCCTGCCATTCGATTCTGTGAACGAATGAAGCGGCTGCGGTTCAGAAAAAGCTGCTCGCCGCTTGGCGATCGAGGCGGCTTTCGTGGGGCCTAAGACAAGATCACCGCGACGGCGGCGAAAAGACTCTATGCGGGAAACCCTCTTCCGGCAGATGCTGATTTGCGGCGTCTGCCGGAAGACCTATAATCCAGGTAGACACAAGCTCTTACGTTTGGACATCACGTCTGCGAAAGAAGCTGGCATGGATCGGAAGACGAGCAACAAGTTGGCAGCAGAAACTTCGGTCTCTGTGATCTGGACGGGGATGCGACGCGGCTCGTCGGTCTTGCTCGCTGCCTTGGCGATGATGCTGCTAGCGGCCGGCGGAGATTCCGATAGCGAGTCCGCAGCGGTTGAAGCATCAGCCGGCCTCGCACCTCGCTCGGCTCGCCTGATCCCGGTTCCGCTGCCGATTGTTGGGAATGTCGATACGAACGTGAAGCGGATGATCGATCAGGTCGTCAGCCAGCAGGAAGACGGAAGCAGCGCACGGCCGGTCTTGATTTTGGAGTTTCGCGCTAAGAGAAATCAGTCGGGCGAAGGAAGCGAATTCGAACGGTCGCTGTCACTAGCTCGTTACTTGGCGAGCGATCGGCTGACCGGAGTTCATACCGTCGCGTATCTACCCAGCAGCGTGAAAGGACATGCTTGCCTGGTGGTGATGGCGTGCGAGGAGATGATTATTGCGGCTGATGCGGAGTTTGGCGAAGCCGGTGCCGGAGAAGACTACATCGACGCCACAATGCGCAGCAGCTACGAAGAGATCGCAACGCGCCGCCGAACCGTGCGGCCGGCAGTCGCCCTTGGGATGCTGGACCGGAACGTTGCCGTGCACAAAGCGGAGACATTGGAAGGCATCAAGTATGTTTTGGACGACGAGCTGACTCAGTTGCAAGATAGTGGCAGTGTCACGTCTGTTGAGTCGATCGTCGCTCCGGGCGATCTGGCTAGTTTTACCGGGCGGGAGTTGCGGCTGGAGCACGGTTTTGCAAGCCACTTGGCAAGCGATCGCAATGAGTTGCTGTCCGCGCTGGAGCTGCCGCCGGGTGCGTTGGAGCAAGATCCGTCGCTTGGCGGTGGATGGCGGCCGATTCGCGTTGATGTTCGCGGCCATATCACTTCCAAGAATATCAACTGGCTGACGACCAGCATCAAAGAACGGTTATCGGGCGCGCCGGACAAAGCGACGAACTTCATTTGCCTTGTAATCGACAGCCCAGGAGGTTCACTGACCGACAGCCTGCGGTTTGCGGACTTCCTGGCAGGCTTGGATTCAACGCAAGTGCGAACGGTCGCGTTTGTTCAATCCGAAGCCCGCGGCGACGCGGCCGTCATCGCGTGGGCGTGTGACCAACTGGTGATCGGCGAGGACGCGATTTTGGGCGGCGCGGGGGCTTCTAACCTGAGCGAGCGCGAGGCGCCCGAACTACAACAGGCGTTGCGAGCCATCGCCCAAGAGAAACAGCGAGATTGGTCGTTAGCCGTCGCGATGGTCGACCCCAAGTTTCAGGTCTACGAGTGTTCTGCCAGCGAAGACAGCCAGAAGCGTTACTTTTCCGAGGAAGAGCGGGACGAACAGAACGATCCCGCTCGCTGGGAACGTGGTGATCTGATTAATTTGAAGGATGGTCTTTCGGGCACGGATGCACATGAAATGCACTTGGCTAAGTACATCGCTGGCAGCCTCGCCGAAGTCCAACAGCTTTACCACATCGACGAAGAGCTTCCGGGAATCGAGCCGAATTGGGCTCATCTGGCGATTGAGCGGCTGGCGTCGCCGCAACTGGCCGGCACGTTGTTGTTCATCGCCTGGTTCGCGCTGATTATCGAAATCTCGCAGCCGGGAGTGAGCGTCGCAGGGTTTGTCTCGGCACTGTGTTTCCTGTTGTTTTTCTGGAGCAACATCTTGCATGGAACCGCCGTGTGGCTGGAGGTGTTGCTGTTTGCCGCCGGAGTTGGCAGCTTGATCGTCGAGATATTCGTCTTACCAGGCTTCGGTGTATTCGGATTCGGCGGCGCTTGTATGGTGATCGCATCGCTGGTTTTGGCAAGCCAAACGTTTATCTTCCCACAGAATTCGTACCAGTTCGGTCAGTTTGCGAATTCGATGATGATGGTCACGGTGGGGATGGCCGGTGCCTTTATTTCCTTAGTGGGAGTGCGCAAGTATCTTCCGGAAGTACCAGTGTTCAAACGGCTGGTGCTGGCAACCGACGAAGATGACCTGGCGGAGCGTGCAGACCGCGAGCTGTTGGCTGACTATCGCCACCTCATGGGCAAACGCGGCACGACAACGACTCAGTTGACTCCCTCCGGGAAGGCTCGGTTCGGCGACGATGTGATCGACGTGATCAGCGACGGTGAGGCGGTGCCTCAGAATACTGATGTCTTCGTCGCCGAAGTACGTGGCAATCGAGTTCTCGTCGAAATCGTGACTACGGCCCAGATCGGAGATGTGGGCCTACAAGGGAAGGTTTGAACATGGACCCGATGCTTTGGTCGATCTTTCTGCTAATCGCCGCGTTGGCACTGATCGTGTTTGAGCTGTTTGTGCCCTCCGGTGGCGTACTCAGTTTTCTCGCGGCGGCTGCAGCCGTCGCGTCGATCGTCGTTGCCTTCACCGCCAGCCCAAGACAAGGGATGATCATGCTGGTCGTGACGACAATCCTCGTGCCGATCGTGCTAGGTTCCGCGATCCGCTGGTGGCCTCACACGCCGATCGGCCAATTAATCCTCATTCGTCGGCCAGAGAACCCGGATGATGTCCTGCCCGATACGGACGAGTATCGAGGTTTGAAGCCGCTTGTCGGCAAGCTAGGCAAAGCAAAAACGAAGATGTTACCGAGCGGATCGGTCACGATTGACGGAAGGACTTACGATGCGGTGAGTGAAGGAATGGCAATCGAAACCGGCCAAGCAATTCGGGTTGTCGATGTGCGCACCAATCGAATCGTGGTCCGTCCATCAAGCGAGCAGCCCTCCGAGGTGCTGCCCACGGCGTCAGTGGTTAGCGATGATCCCCTCTCGCAACCGATCGATGCCCTTGGATTAGAGGGCCTCGACGAGCCGTTGACTTGACAACCATGTTTCAGACAGTTACAGAGCGTACATGAAAAGGGCTTTCTCATCGTCGTCAGAACCGCTTGAGACTCGCCCAGAATAGTGGAACAGCTTAGAAGGGACCGCTAGATGATGATGCTCGCTCAAGATACAGCCACGGTTGTGTACCTCGTAATTGCTTTCGGCGCACTGGTATTTCTGCTGATCGTGTTTGCCATCTTCGCCAGCTACTTCCGCTGGTGGATCCAGTCGTTCCTGACTGGTGCGGGAGTCACGATCTGGGACTTGCTCGGTATGACGTTCCGGAAAGTGAATGCCGCCGTGATCGTGAAGAGCAAGATCACGGCAATCACTGCCGGCGTAGATCGGTCAGACATCTCGACGAAAGCTCTCGAAGCTCATTACTTAGCTGGTGGCAATGTTCCTTTGGTAATTCGTGCGTTGGTCGCTGCTCACAAAGCGAAAACGATTCAACTGACCTTCCGCGAGGCCACTGCAATCGACCTGGCTGGCCGTAATATTCTGGAATCCGTTCAAACGAGCGTGTATCCGAAAGTGATTGATTGCCCGGCTAAGGGCGGCACGCGGTCTACGTTGGATGCCGTTGCCAAAGACGGCATTCAGTTGAAGGTCACGGCGCGAGTGACGGTTCGAGCCAACCTACAGCAGTTGATCGGCGGTGCTGGTGAAGAGACGATCATCGCACGTGTTGGCGAAGGCATCGTGAGTGCGATCGGTTCGGCAGACGGTCACGGCAAGGTCCTCGAGAATCCCGACATGATCTCAAAGGCAGTACTCGCCCGCCGACTCGATTCACAAACGGCGTTCGAGATCGTTTCGATCGACATCGCTGACATCGACGTTGGCCAGAATATTGGCGCACGCCTTCAAGCCGATCAGGCTGAAGCTGATACACGCGTTGCCCGAGCCAAGGCGGAAGGACGCCGAGCGATGGCAGTTGCGGCGGAGCAAGAGCAACTCGCCGGTATCGAGGAGAGTCGCGCGAAGCTGGTCGATGCGGAGGCCGAGGTTCCCAGAGCGATGGCGGAGGCTTTTCGTACGGGCAAGCTTGGCATCATGGATTACAACAAACTGCGAAACATCCAGGCCGATACTGATATGAGAAAGTCGATTGCGACTGTGAGCGGTTCGAAGAAGTAATAGATAACTTCAAGCGAGAGTCCGATGGCCGGCGATATTGAAGAATTCCTGCGACGAGCAGCCCAGCGACGCGAAGGCAAATCCGACCCTCCGCCTCAACAGAGACCACAGCCGCGACGTGAACCTCAGGTCTTGGAAGCTGAGGTTATTGATGAAGTGGAGATCGTCCAGCCGAATATCTTGCGTGGCGATTCGGTCAGCGAGCATGTTTCGGAACATATCGAAACGAGTGATGTCGCAGAGCGACTGTCTCACCTGGGCGAAACCGTCGATGCTGCGGATGACCGCATGGAGGACCATCTCCATGAGTACTTCGAACATGACCTCGGCCAGTTGGGTGCCAGGACGAGCATCGCAGAAGACTCAACGCTCGACGACGATGGTCCCGTCCTAGAGGAAGTGACGACGAGTCCCGAATCACACTTTGTCCAGATGCTTTCCGATCCTTCTTCCATCCACGACGCGATCATCCTGAGCGAGATCTTGAATCGCCCGGAAGATCGCTGGTAGTAGGTTCCGCGAGCCGAACGGGATTTGTTTGTCTGTCTTTATCTGCCCTCTCGCAGCCTATTCGTCTGTCGCCACGGTGCCACCGCTCCGCCGCGTTCACCGGCTAGAGTTCGGTTGCTATGTTGTGTAGTATCTCCGGCGTTTCCGAAACTAAAACGCAATAGCAAACACGACATAAATCAACACAGGAGTCACTCCCATGGCACTCAGCATTTCACCGGGCGAAACCAAGATTGGCTGGATCGGACTTGGCGTGATGGGTTCGAGTATGTGCGGGCATCTTGTCGATAAAGGATTCGCGACAACGGTCTACACACGCACCAAAGACAAGGCCGATCCGCTGCTGGCGAAGGGTGCCACGTGGGCCGACAGTCCGAAGGCGGTCGCGGAACAAGCCGACGTGATCTTCGCGATCGTTGGATTTCCAAGCGATGTCCGCGAAGTAATGCTTGGTGCCAATGGTGCCTTGGGTGGCAGCAAAGAAGGCAACGTGCTTGTTGATATGACAACTAGCGAACCGTCGCTGGCGATTGAGATCTACGAGGCCGCCAAGGCGAAGGGTGTGCACAGCGTTGATGCACCCGTCTCCGGTGGCGACATCGGTGCGAAGGAAGCGCGCCTGTCGATCATGATTGGCGGCGACAAGGATGCTGTCGATGCGTTGCAACCGTGTTGGGAGACGATGGGAAAGACGATCGTCCATCAGGGAGGCGCAGGAGCTGGCCAGCATACGAAGATGGTCAATCAGACACTGATCGCGACAAACATGATCGGAATGTGTGAAGCTTTGCTTTACGGATACAAAGCCGGTCTTGACTTGCCGACCGTCATGCAATCGGTCGCTTCAGGAGCTGCAGGTAGCTGGTCGCTCTCGAATCTCGGGCCACGTGTCATCGACAATAACTTTGATCCCGGTTTCTTCGTCGAGCACTTCATCAAGGATATGGGCATCGCCCTCGACGAAGCCAAGAAGATGGGCTTGTCGCTGCCAGGCCTCGCCCTCTCGCATCAACTCTATCTAGCTTTGCAAGCACAAGGTCATGGTCGGGACGGCACGCACGCGCTGCAACTTGCTCTCGCATCCATGGCGGACATCGATTGGAAAAGCCGCTAAATCGAACCCCCTGATTGGATGATTCTTGGCCTTGTGGCACGGCGACAACGCCCCCTATAATACCCCGCTTAGGATCGTTCTGGAAATAACTGTCCGGTTTTCCCCGGCGTAAGCTTCCAGCTTGCGATAATGCAGGTTCGCAAGCTGGAAGCTTACGCCACTTATTTCTCGAACGATCCTTAATATCACCGTCCCAGTAGAACGCTACCAGACTGTCTGTCTATCTGCACAGGAGTATCCACGTGGCATCCGGTACCTATCTATTCACAAGCGAATCCGTCAGCGAAGGCCATCCCGATAAGCTTGCCGATCAGATCTCTGACGGCGTTCTCGATGCGATTTTCACGCAGGATCCTTACGCCCGTGTCGCTTGCGAGACGCTCGTCACGACTGGCTTGGCGATGATTGCTGGCGAGATCACGACGAAGGCCGTTGTCGATTATCCCAGCGTCATTCGCGAAGTGATCCGGGACGTCGGATACACCGACGATGAAATGGGTATCTGTTCCGAGACGTGTGCAGTGACCGTATCGATCGATCGTCAAAGCCCGGACATTGCTCAGGGTGTCGATGATAATGCCGACAAGGGCAAGGATGTTGGAGCGGGTGACCAGGGCTTGATGTTCGGTTTTGCTTGCGACGATACGCCGGAACTGATGCCATTGCCAATTGCGTTGTCTCATCGAATCCTGAATCGTTTGACCGAAGCACGTAAGAGCGGAGAAGTGAATTGGCTCCGTCCGGACAGCAAGAGCCAGGTCACCGTCGAATACGATGGCGATACACCGGTTCGGATCGATACAGTTGTCGTCTCGACGCAGCACTCGCCAGACGTCTCGAACAAAGAGATTCGTGACTTCGTCATCAACAAGATCATCAAAGATTGCCTACCCGCTGAGTTGGCGAGCGACGACATCACGTATCACATCAATCCGACGGGTCGGTTCGTCGTCGGCGGCCCGCATGGCGACTGCGGCTTGACTGGCCGCAAGATCATTGTCGATACCTATGGCGGCTGGGGTCGTCACGGCGGTGGAGCATTCAGCGGGAAAGATCCGACCAAGGTTGACCGCAGCGCCGCGTACATGGCGCGCCACGTTGCCAAGAGTATTGTTGCCGCCGATTTCGCAAAGCAATGCGAGGTGCAACTGGCATATGCGATTGGTGTCAGCGAGCCGGTCAGCATTCATGTTGACACACAAGGCACTGGTCGAATCGACGACGAGCGGATTTGCGAGTTGGTTAAAGAGACCTTCCCGCTTTCGCCCAGCGGTATCATCGAGTACCTCGATCTTCGCCGCCCGATCTTCCGCAAGACCGCCGCCGGTGGACACTTCGGCCGCAACGACCCTGACTTCACGTGGGAGAACACGCAGGAGTCAGCCAAGAAGCTTACCGAAGCAGCCAATGTCGAGGCTGTGGCGTAACGCTTGACTTCGGCTAGAGCAGAATCACGTTCCCTGCACGTTGCCGACGGCGCGCTCCAACTCATCGACAAGTTGGCCGAGCATCTCGGGTGTGTGCGCATAGCTCAGGCTAATGCGTAACAACGATTCGCCCTCTGGAACCGAGGGTGGTCGGATACCGGGGACGAAGAGGCCTCGTTCTCCAAGTGTCGTGACAGCGAGCATCGTGCGTGTTAGATCACCGAGGAAGATCGGAATGATCTGGCTTTCCGATCCGCCGATGTCCAAGCCAAGGGCGTGTAGCTCTTGGCGCAACTCGCCGGCCCGCGCGAGCAATTCGATTCTGCGATGTGGCTCGCTACGCACGTTCTCAAGAGCCGCTAGGCCGGCGACCGCAATCGCTTGCGGCGCGGCTGTCGAGAAGATGTAGGTCCGAGCGCGGTTGGCGATCCAATCGACTAGCTGTTGCGAGCCGGATACGAATCCACCGATCGACCCGAGAGCCTTGCTGAGCGTGCCAACGCGAATGTGAACGCCCGATTCGACGTTCCAATACTCACTCACGCCTCGCCCTGTTTCGCCGAACACGCCGGTCGCGTGTGCTTCGTCCACCATCAGCATACATCTAAACTCTTCGGCCAGCGCCGCGAGATCCGCGAGTGGCGCCAAGTCACCATCCATGCTGAACAGACTGTCGGTCACGATCAACCGCCGTCGGAAACCGCCTGCTTGTGGCAGCATCATCCGCAAGTAATCGACATCGCGATGTGGATAGATCTGAACGCGTGCGCTCGACAGCCGGCAGCTGTCAATAATGCTGGCGTGGTTCTTGGCATCGCTGAAGATGACATCGCCTTTGCCGGCGACCGCGGTGATCGCTCCCACGTTGGCAGCATATCCGGACGAGAACAACAGCGCGGCTTCCGTGCCTTCGAACTCAGCCAACGCTTCTTCAAGCTCGGCGTGCTTCCTACCTCGTCCGCTGACCAAGGGACTCGCGCCACTTCCCCACCCGAATTCATTAATCGCTTGGCGAGTAACATCGTTCAAAACGTCGGCGGCCAGGCCGAGATAGTCATTTGCGCCAAAGTTGATTAGCTGGCGCCCATCGATCTCGATCGTTGCAGCTTGCGTCGAACTGCGTTGCGACAAGTGACGGCGCAACCCCCCGGCGTCCAGCGTTTGCAATTCGTCGTCGATCCAACTCAGCGGGTTTGGCATCGTGGCGCTTGCTTAGAAGTCGAAGTTGCCTTCGACCGCGTTGTTGATGATGCCAAGGTACTGCATCGCCAGACTAAAGATCATGAAGATGATGAAGCCGGCAACCATCAGAAAGACTGCCGTGCCAGCCAGAACCGTCAGAGTGCGGAAGAAAAGTTTGACTCGATCCTCGTACTCTTTGGAGAGGATCAGCATCGTCTCGCTGATCTGGCCCGAGATCTCGCCAGTCTGCAACGCGTCCAGGAAATCGGATGGATAGACACTGGTCGATTCAAAGGCATCGTGCATCGTGCGCCCGCGGCCAATGATGTTCATCATGCCGTCGATGAAACGTGTGTAGTAGGAACTCTCGGTCGTTCGCACGGCAAGCTCCACAGCTCGCTTTGCGCTTAGATCCGAGTCGGTGGACATCGACATGGCCCAGATTAACCGGGACAAGCAGACAGTCTTCAGTCCGTTACCCAGAAACGGCACATACATGAACAAGCGATAGACCGGATCGAGATCAACCCAACCGCGACTAGAACCGAAAATCAAGCCGCCGATAGTCCCGATGATCAATCCGACGACTGAGAAGTAGATGGCCGCGCCGCGAACGCCGTACAAACCAAAGAACGTAATCGGAGGCGGGTCCGCGATCAGACCGATGATCAAGATGAAGCCGCCGACCACGCAGATCGCCATGATCAGCTGCAGGACCGGCCAGGCGATTCCCATCAGGAATTCACGCCGCATCTTTAGCAACTGCTCATAGTACTCACCAAGCCGCAGGAAGATCCGTTCCAACCGGCCGGTCTTCTCGCCGACTTGGACCATTTCGCAAAGCAATGGTGGGAAGTAACCCTTCGACGCCGCGATCGCTTCCGCGACCGAGCCACCGTCGGAAATGCGATCGCGAATCTCCATCACCTTGTTGCGGTGGTACGTGGACCCGCGACTGGCCTCCGTCTCGAACACGCGGCGGATATCGACTCCGGCATGCAACCCCATCCCAACATTGTGACAAAACCGGGCCAACGTCTTTAGCCCAATGCGACCTGCGAAGCCACTCCGCCGAGGTGCTTGGTGCGAACCGAGAGGACTGTGAGCAGGAGGTGAAGGAGGTTGCTGCGTTGACATGACGGATGACCCAGGAGGACGGCAAGGCCTTTGCTACTCTCAAGCATAGGCTTCCGGGGTCCGAAATGGTAGCTCGCTAGTTAGGCCGTTGGGAAGTTCACTTTCTTACCGAAGGAACAGCCGACGATGTGCATTGCCACACCCTTGAATTCTGTAGGCCGGTAGTTGCACACGCGCGCCTCGACATACTTTAACTGCCTCCCTGGCCAAGTGCGACGATCCATTCATCTTGTTCCGGTCTCGCGCGCCACAGAAAAGAAATGCCACCCACGGATATGTCCAGTACGCGCACAGAACGGAAAGCCGAGAGGCTGGGCAACTGGCCGTTGAGTACCGGCGCCACTCGCTGTTCGAGATCATACTCGAAACGCTGGTGTCGCCGATTCTCGGCAGTTCCCTGATCAGCATCGTGTGTTTCCGTTGGCGGCTGAGGCGCATGCGCCTTGATGGCTTGTTTTGCTGAGACTGCAACCAAACCACCCATTGCCTCGACAAAGAGCGATTCTTCTTCCGTGAACTCTCGAGGCGTGCTGGAGTAGATGCTGACTGCCCCGATCGTATCCGCACCGTAGAAGATGGGTGCGCTGAGCGCACTCACGACGCCCAGATCCTCGAGGAATTCATCGCAGAACCTTTCATCTGTGGCCAGCTCGGCAACGGTGATCGGCTCGTCTTGCTCAATCGTATACGCAGCCAGCGAGTCATTACTACCGGCTGGAAGATCACGGCACTCGGTCTCCGGGACGCGTCCCGTGACGGCGCGTGTGCCCACGCGCAGTCGCAGTGTGTCCTCTGAACTGAGCAAGGCGATTGCATACCGATCCGCGTATAGGGAGTCAGCACACATGAGCGCTGACTCGTTCAATAGGCTCACAGGATCGACGTTCTTTCGTGAGCGACGACCCAGCATCGTTAGCGCGACGAGCTGGCGTCGCGCTCCTCTGGCGCTTGCCTCACGGAAGTCCGTCGCATCCGCAGCGTCGGTCGCCGTACTGTTCAGCTCCTGTAGCATTGACAGGTCTGCCTGACCGATCGCGACGCGGCTAATACCACGATCTCTCAGTCGTCGAAGCAGGTTCTCCGTAATCTCGACGCCTTCGCCAAGCAGCTTCATGCCGGCTTCGTCATTAATCGGAGAGCTTAGGGCGGCCCCGACGCGTAACGTCGAGATATCAACCGTTTCAAACGCTGACACGCGAAATCCCTCCGGTCTCGGAGCCACCGTCCCGAGCCAAAAACACGCTAGGTTCACTATCCTATTTGGACATCGCCACTTTGAGGCTTGATAGCATGCACAAGTTCGTGTGAGTACATTGTTTAACCGCAAGCCGGAGGCGTGCGCGCAGCGCTGGGAGCGCACGTCTTAAACGACGGATTGGTAACGGTTTATCCCTGCTAGCTTCAACCCAAAGTGGCGCTGTCCAACTATATAATCGATTCGGTCAGCAAGAAAAGTTGCGGAGAACTAGAGAGTTGCCGTGATTTGCATACGGGTCTGCGCGAATTTGAGAATTCGGCGGCAAGCAGCACGTCGCGAATGAGGTAGGGGCAACGCAAGCCAGCAGAGGCAGCGCATGATTACTCAGGCAACACTGCGGGGATCGGCTCAAGCTCCTCCGAAGTGCGGGCACGATGGAACATGGATGTGCCTGGGTCAACGTGCAGCATGCGGCGGACGTCAGGCGAGTAGTGCAAACCGGCTGGAAGCTCGCCATAGAACGGGAAGCCGTGTGGCGGAAGCTGATAATACGGCGTCGGTTGAGCCGACTCGTCGTAGAGCTCGCTCCAGAATCCGCGCTCATCGACTTCGAGGACTTCCAACGCCAGAAACAAGTCCATGCGATTGACAATGTAGTTGATGTGCCGTCCCGCGACGCTGCTAAGGGCACGGATATACGCCTCTTGTGCCTGCAAAAAGTCGCGGGCTGTGACCCCACCAGTTCCGAGACGTTGTTCGAGCTGCGTGCTCACAACTCGTTCAAACGCCAAACCGGCACTCGCCACATCGACCGCATACTGTTCGCGGTCCAAAGCTAACGCGCGCAGTTCATTTCTCACCGACAGCTTGATGGTGTCTTCTAGTTGCATGAGCCGGCGGAGCCCAGCTTGATAGTTGATGAGCGTCTGGCGGAAGGTGTTGCGTTGAGATCGGCGATTGAAGGGCAGATCCAATGTCGCGTTCAAGCGCGTCGTACTGTCGTCGAAGCTGAAGTCGAACGGAGTGTTTCCGACACTCCGGACAGTCTGCGTTGCGCGGAGATTCAAGAACGACTTCAAATCGTCGCCAGCCAGCTTGATTTGACGCCAGTCGTCGGCGAGCGTCCCGCGTTCGTTCATCAAGTCGAATCGCAAGACTAACGCCGTCATCATCGCGTCGTCGAAATCGATCTCGATGGGGACTAATCCAACGCCAATACGGCTGAGCAGTCGATCGGTTCGCTTGACGAGATCGTCAACCGCGGCGATTCTGTCACGAAGCGCCTGCTCGGGATTCGCGTCTGCGGTCGGCACACCCACAACTTGATCGAGCAACCGCACAAACTCCTCAGCAGCTTCGCGCAGCCGCCTTGCGTCATCGGCCAACATCTTGAAATCATTGATGAACTGATCGTCGTCAAAGTCGTCTTCGCTGTCGGGGTTAGCAGCTCTCACTTTCTCAAAGAGCTGTTCGTCAGCAGCGTCTATCTGTTCAAGCCTCTGTCGCAAGCCGTTCGCGGTCTGCCGCATGTCGGCAATCGTTTCCTCCGTTTGTCCTCGCAGCCCGGCTAGTTCAATTTGTCGATCGATTAAGTTCAGCAGTTGCGCCGCTAAATCGAGGGTCCGACCGTACACAGCGGCTAAGGTTGGTTCCTCCGTCGCCAACTCTTCTTCCAAATCGCGCCGGGCGGTACCAACGTCGCCACGAGCCTGCTGGACGTGCAAGACCGCTCGCAAGTCACGCAGTTCCGTGTCGTCGAGCGGTTCTTGTCCCAAGTCGCGGTGAGTCTCCAGCATTCCCAAGAGCCGATCGATCAGATCGACCGCCGAACTTAGCAGCACCAGCCGCTCCGGCGCGTCGCTGTCTCGTTCCTCAACCAGCCGCTTTCGAACCCGACGCACCAACTCGCGACGCACAGCCAACTCGTCGTGCAACGTCAACGTCTCCAGCTCTGACAAGTCGATATCGATCGGCGTCTCGGTGGGCAAACCGATCTCAATCTTGAGGTTGTCGAGAGCTTGCTCCAAGGAATTGCAGATCCCGATCAGGCCACTTCGACCATCCAACACCTGCTGTTCGACCTGATCGACTTGGAATTGTGGGACCTGTTGGGCACGGTATTCCGCTTCGGCTTGCCGAAACGCGCGAGCCAAGTCGAGATAGTTCTGCGCGTTGATTTGCACCTGCCGATAAGTTTGAATCAGCCGGTAATAGTCGGTTGCGAGATCCGTAAAGAGCGTCTTGCGAAACCTCGCAAAGTCACGAGCCGCATAGACGACGTCACGCTCGGCTTGCGTCAACGGTTCGAATTGTACGTCGATTTGCAGAACCGTCTGCTGAATGTCCAGCACGATATCCGAACCGATGTCTGTTGCGAAACCGCTTGCTCCATTGAACGTCAGAACAACGTTGTTGGCAAAGTTGGCGAGCAGCGTACCGCCGGCGGCCAACATCTTGTCAGCCTGGAAGCCGGTCGGCCCGGTCAGCCGATTCACCGTAACACCGCCGTTACGATCGTGCGTATAAGTCGTCGCGATACGATTCCCGGCAACGGACGGCTTCAGGTCATAATCGAATCGTTGCAGCGAGAGGCGGAGGGCTGTGCGATACAGCGTTTCTTTCCGAGTCTGATACTCGCGGCTGTTGAGTAACGTCAGCTCGATGATGTCTTCTAATTGCAATGCCTGCGCCGTGTCACGCTCGGCCCCCGATGGTTCGCGACGGTACGAACGGGCAAACTCGTCGCGGATACTCTGAAACTCGAACATCCGCACGAGGCAGCCCTTGGGAAGGTCTTCCCAAACTGAAGGCGGCACGGGTTTGATGCCGAGGCCGTCTCCGAGAGAATCGGTTGCCGTGCCATCGACCGGCGGAAGCGTCTCGAGTTCTGTGGCGAGATTCGGGTCGTCGCCAGAATCCCCTGGATCGAGAAAGCTCACGTGTTGCAATTCGGAAGTCTGCGAAGTCGCCGCGGAGGCCTTACTCGCTAGAACTCTCGTGGAACTAGCGGCGACGGCCGGTGACCGTCGGAACGGACTCCCACTGTTTGTGAAAGAGGCGACTTCAACAGCGGGAGGCGCCTGGCCGACGGCCGAGCGGTTCTGAAACTCCCGCCGGAATCGAGCGGGATCACGATCCGGAAGCTGTGGTAAAGCGTAGGCGTATAACTGCGGCGAGGGATGTGGCAGCCGAGGATCATCGATCGGTGTCGGGTCGTGGAATCGAGAGCCAAGCGAGGGCACGACATCGAAGTCGTAAGGCGGCTCCCACGGCGTGTGCCCGGCCTTTTCGTGCAGCATGGTGTATGCATCGACGTCGGCGCGTCGTCGATAGTGGGTGCGCGAGCATCCAGCTAGCAACGCCAGCAACACTAAGAGCAGTGCGCGTAAACCGTTCGCCACGCCATCTCCCTCCGACTTCTGTGCGGCCTCGACTCGAATGAGCCTTCGCGAAAACAGCCACAGCGATCACTTATCATGACATCGGCTGAATGACGATGCGAAACGCAGAGAATCTTGAGTGACCAAACGCTGATGGTCCGCTAGTCCTTCGTCTCGACTTAGCTTTCGGGTAGGCCGTAGCGAAAGTCGCCAAGACTTTCGGCCAATACCGGGAAGAGCCGAAGCTCTTGGCGAGCTTCGCTACC
>PBSM01000162.1 GCA_002726245.1 Planctomycetaceae bacterium
AGCGCGATCGACTTACCACTAGAAAACAAGTGGTTCGCCGCTTTGGTGCCTGTCCCACTTTCACGACGGACCAGCGGGGTTCGACGTGGCCCGCGAGGAAAGGGGACAGGCACGGTGCCATTCCCGTTGACCGACATTTCGGGCCTTGGTGGGCACGGAGCCAGTCCCCTTTCTCGCTCGCGTTTTCAGTTTGAGTATACTCCCATTCTCCTTCGATCACGAACACCCCAATGCCTTGTCCGAATGACCGAGATTGACTACTACGACTACGATCTCCCGAAGGAGTTGATTGCGCAACAGCCGCTCGCGCAACGGGCAGACGCGCGGTTGCTTGTCGTTGATCGAGCTGACGAGTCGATCGAGCACTATCATGTGCGTGACCTGCCCGATCTGTTGCGGCCGACTGATTCACTCGTGCTCAACGATACGCAGGTGATTCCCGCCAGACTGGTTGGTTATCGCACTCGCACGGGCGGGCGTTGGAGTGGGCTCTTTCTGTCGGCAGACGAACGCGGCGCTTGGAAGGTGCTTGGGCAAACTCGCGGCAAGCTCGAACCGGGCGAGAGCATCACCTTACAAGACGAACCACTGAACGACCGCTTTGAACTGAGACTGCTTGCCAAGTTGGATGGTGGTGCGTGGGCGGTCAAGCCAGAGGTGGAAGGTGATCCGCTCTCGCTGCTCCAGCAGGTCGGTCGAGTCCCCTTGCCACCTTACATCCGCGGTGGAGAGATGCACGAAGACGATCGAGAACGCTACCAAACGGTCTACGCCGACAAGCCAGGAGCAGTTGCGGCCCCAACGGCGGGCCTGCACTTTACGGACACGCTTCTAACGACGATCCAACAGAAGGGCATCGGCCTCTCACACGTCACGCTGCATGTTGGGATTGGAACGTTCCGCCCGATTGCTGTCGAAACGCTTGCGGAGCATCAAATGCATGCCGAGTGGGGCAGCATCGACGAGGAAGTCGCGGCGGAGTTGAATGAACGACGTGCCGCTGGTGGCCGCATCTTAGCGGTTGGTACAACGGCGGTGCGCGTGCTCGAGACCGCAGCCACTGACGTCGGACTGAAAGCGTGGCAAGGCGAAACCGACATCTTCATTCGCCCGCCTTATACATTCAAGGCTGTCGATGCCTTGATGACGAACTTCCACCTTCCGAAGAGCACTCTGCTGGTCCTCGTAAGAACCGTCGGCGGAGACGCCTTGCTTCGTCGAGCCTACGAGGAAGCCATCCGAGAAGAATACCGCTTCTACAGCTACGGCGATGCGATGTTGATTCTGTAGCTGGTGGCATGCGCTGACTGTTGCGCGTCTCTCCGAATTGCGTTTCTGATTCGATTTGGAGTGCGGTGACTTGCCATCGCTTTGGTTTTCGATTGCGTTCGTCCGGCGAAATCAGTCCGATTCGAAATGGAAAGCGGCGACAAGTCGCCGCACTCTAAAGGTGGATCGAGCGAGCGCCTGACCGTATCATGTGCAGAGCCGCGTTAGCGCCCGTCGCACTCGATCACAAAGCACTTACTCCCTCAGGAGACACACTCATGAAACGACAAGTCTATGTTGGCGTTCTCTTGCTGGCCGTAAGTTCAATGTGCGACGGTGCAGACGACGCGAAGCTGTTGGAAGTGTCCGCCGCAACTCGAGCCAAGTCTCTTCGCATTTTGAGAGATGGTCTACGAAGCGACGAATTCTGGCCGTCGATTCACGCCGCCGAAGCGTTAACGCTTGCCGGAAAAGGCGAGGAGGTGCGTGCCTTTCTAGAGCCGAAGTTGCCGTCTGAAGAGGACGATCAGCGAAAGTGTGGTCTTGCGCGGGAACTTGTCAGAGCCGGTGATTGGCAGAAGGCGACGATCATGCTCGATATCCTCGCAGGCAAAGAACCGCACGGACACGTTCACGCGGCCGAAAGCTTGTACAAGGTCTTTGAGCTCGGGGACGGGCGTGCGATGCGGCGGGGAATGGCTCAAAGTGAGAATGTGAATCTGCAACTCATGGCGGCTGCCGCGCTTGGACGATCTGGCAACTTGGCCGCGATGAAACTGTTGCGAAAGAAGTTAGCCGACCCGGAGCAGGAAGTCCGCCGGATCGCGGCCTGGATCTTGGGCAGGATTGGCGACACCTCGGACATTCCACAACTCCGCGCGAACGCCGCGGCCGCGACGGATGAGATAGCAAAGTGTTACTTCGAAAACTCTCTGGCAGCACTCGGCGATCTGGAAGGCTTGCAAAGTCTTCACGTTAATCTCGCCTCGGACGATCCGGCCGTCCGCACTTACGCGGCTACTTTCGCCGGCGACGCACGTGCCGTTGCCGTGGCGGATCGATTGACGGAGTTGCTCGACGATGAGAACATCGACGTGAGAGTCCGCTCGGCACAATCGCTCTTGGTCATGGCACGCGAAGCTCCATTGGATTCAGACGAGGGCATTTCTCAACTTGTCTACGCAGCGACAATAGAAAATCCTCGCTATACCGAAGGCTCGATCGTTCGGCTGAGCGACGGGACTTTGCTGTACGCCGCCACGGAGTTCTTTGGCAGCGGCAGCGATTTCGCTCGCGCACATATCGTCGGTCGCCGCTCAAGCGATGGCGGTCGGACGTGGTCCGAGTCCAATGTCTTGCAGGAAACGACCGGCAAGCTGAATGTGATGAGTGTCACTCTGCGGCGTCTGCAACGTCCGCATTCTGGCACGCTCGCTATGTTCTTCCTGCAGAAAAACAGCTTCACAGACCTGCGCGCCTATGTCCGTCTCTCGCACGATGAAGCGGAATCGTTTGGCGAGCCGATTCGCGTGACAACTGAATCTGGTTACCACGTGATGAACAACGACCGGGTCGTGCAGCTTTCAACCGGACGCCTGTTGGCACCGGTGGCATCAACGCCGGACGTACACAAGGTCAACCACTTCGTCTCGTATTGCTGGCTATCCGACGACCATGGCAAGACTTGGCGTCGGGGGAAAGGCGAGATCGATCAGCCGAAGCGAGGCGCGATGGAACCGGAAGTGATCGAGTTGAACGACGGTCGCCTGATGATGATCGTCCGCAATCAGCTCGGCTATATCGCCGTGAGCTACTCAGATGACGGTGGCGACACGTGGAGCGAGCCGTCTCGCCTCTCAACGCTCATCGCGCCTGAAGCACCCGCGACCTTACGACGGATTCCTTCGACAGGCGACCTCTTACTGGTCTGGAACAACACGTATGTCTCTGGCTCTGGACACGGTGGCAAACGCACACCACTAACCGCGGCGATATCATCCGATGAAGGCACGACATGGAAGCATGTCCGCAATCTGGAAACAAACAAAGATCGCACCTACGCTTACACCAGTCTGATCTTCGTTCAAAATCGCGCCATCATGAGTTACTGGGAAGGCGAAGGCAGCCAATACTCGTCGCGATTTCGCTCGCTGCCGGTGGCTTGGTTCTACACGGACCAGCGAGATTAGTCGTCGAGAGCTCGGCCTACAAAATACCTCACAGGTGGGGTTACGGGCGAGATCGTTCGAGGAGGATAATCCCGATCTGAGTCGGCCACTTTCCGAGGCTGGTAAAAGCGATCATGCCCACATCAGCGCCCCGAACCCGACTGCAAAGAGTCACCAGCTTCCTAAGGCGACGTGTGGTGTTTGTCGTCCTCATTGGTGTTATCTCGGCGGTCGCTCTGTTCGCTTGGCGGATCACTTCCGCCATTTCAAGAACTGAGGAGCAACTCGTGCCCGCAGGTGTCGAAGAAGTATCTTCGTCCGGCGAATTCCTGGGACTTCGAGTTTTCGATGAGACTCACGACGGATACATCAACAATCCGTGGCTGCGCATGGCGATGAACGAAGGATTTAGCGCATCGACCTCTGTCAGACAATATCAAGCAGAGAGCATCTCGTTGCGGGACGCACAGCATGACGAAACGGGCGAGGCCGCTGTCTTGGTTAACGTGGAAGTGAAGCGATTCGAGCGGCCCGTTCCAGCCTACGAGCCGGTTGTCGTGCGACGATGGTCACCCGAACGAGGAGCGTTCGATGCCGCTGAGAACGTCCGAGAGGCTCTCAGAATACCCAATCAGGAGGATTTGGATAGGCTCAGAGAAGTTTGGAGCGGCGGGCGATACGCCGACACGGAACCTCTCTATGCTTCTCTGCGATGGCTGGTGGTTCTGGTGGTGATCGCAGGAGCTCTTGTCCTCGGTGCCGCGGCCGTACAACTCCAGTCTCAGCCACAGTCATGACCAGCAAACGCGACAATACGCGCGAAGACCAACAAGCACGAACCGTACGTCGGCTATTCAATGCATGGTTACTCAAACCGAAAACGCGAGCGAAGAAAGGGGACTGGCTCCGTGCCCGCAAAGGCCCGAAATGTCGGTCAACGGGAATGGCACCAAAGCAGCGAACTACTTGTTTTCTAGTGGTAAGTCGATCGCGCTGCTTTGGAGCCAGTCCCATTTTCACGACTCCCTTTTCAGTTTGAGATGGTTACTTGCTTCTAGCCGACCACGGGCGTCTGGACACCCAGTTCGTTAGCTAGCGAAACGATCTGTGCCCAGTTCTCTTCGTCGAGGAAGATGCCGCTGGCGGAACGCTCTGCGTAGACAAACCGTTCTGGATCGCCGGGCAGCATGATTCGCTCGCAACCGTCGATTCGCGGGCAGCTTCGAATGTAGTTGGCAAGCTGAGCGACCTCGGTGCGAAAGTGATCGGCTCCGCCGAAGGATGCGGGGTCGATGACGAGCATGAAGACGCAGTTTCCCTTCTTGGGATACAAAGGCTCGCGAGCGACAACGCCACCCGATAACGCTCCGGTCAGAATCTCGATCATCAGACTCAGGCCAAAGCCCTTGTAGGCTTGTGCCCCTCCCATCGGCAAGATCGAGCCGGGCGGATCGGCATAGAGATCGTTCGGGTCAGTGGTCGGTTTGCCTTCGCTATCGAGTAACCACCCTTCGGGCACGCTTTCGCCGGCGATCTTCTTCACTCGGACCTTGCCTTCCGCGGTGGCGCTGGTACTGAAATCCAAAATGAGCGGTGCGTCGCCGTTGGGAACGCCGATCGCTAATGGATTAGTACTCAAACGAGGAACTCTTCCGCCGGGAGGGGCGACACGCGCGGCCGCGCCGTGAGAGTTCACCATCAGCATCATGACCAGGCCGTCGGCCGCCGCGTGTTCGCAGTACTCCCCCAAGCGTCCGATGTGCCCGGCATGGATCATGGTTCCAATACCCATGCCATTCGTGCGAGCTTTTTCAGACAAGCGTTCCAACATGCGGCCAGCCTGGACCTGACCGAATCCCCAGTTAGCATCGGCGACGACGTGCGTCGGCGATTCTTTCAAGACTGTTAGCTCCGCACCCGATGCACACTCACCGGTCTGCGTGGCTTGCAGGTAATACGGAATTCTCATGACTCCATGCGACTCATACCCACGCAGGTTCGCAGACACCAGGCTCGGCCCGACACGACTTGCTTCCTCCTCCGTTGCACCGCCGGCGGCAAGCAACGATACGGCGAACTGTTGAAGCGTCTCGGCGGGAATTGTCGGCATTGGTTCTCTCTTCGTGTTGCTAGGTTGTATGCTTCCGTTAACTGATCTGTCGGAACGCTTCAAACATCGTGACGGCAACCGCGTTTGACAGATTCAGGCTTCGCACCTGATCGCGAATAGGAATCCTCAGGCCACGAATGGCGTGCGCTTCCAGCATCGAATCGGGCAGTCCCTGAGTCTCGCACCCAAACACTAGAATGTCGCCACGCAAGAATGTGGCTTCGGTGTAGAGTGTGGTGGCTTTCTTTGACAGGAACCAGGGGGCGCGATCGGGCAAACACTGCTGAAGATTCTCCCAGTTTTCCGCCACTTCCCATTCGAGGTGTTGCCAGTAGTCGAGCCCAGCACGCCGCAAGGCGCGCTCTTCCATGCTGAAGCCTAGCGGCTTCACCAACCACAGCTTTGCACCCATCGCGACGCAGGTGCGCCCGATGTTACCGGTGTTCTGTGGAATCTCCGGCTCATGGAGGACTATATGGAAAACGGGATCGTATTTCACAGCCTCGGGATATCAGTTCGGCTCGAAGTCGTCAACCGGCCGTTGGCCGCGCGCTGTGAAGTGAAGGTTATGCTTCGGCATAACAGCCGGCACGACGAGCTTTATGCTATTAATCTTGAGAAGCATCGTAGGAAAAGAAGATTTCAAACGCTGAGCCGAATGCGTTGGCTTGCAGTTCGGTTTGATCAGACGACTGAATGCGGACGCATCTGAGCCGCAGAGCGGTGGCGTGTAGTGACGTCGCTAGGCTAGCATGCGGGTCCGCACTAGGCGATTCCGCGAGTCGTCCAATGGCCAGAGTGTGCGACTACCCGTGACGTTGGAATGTCGGTCAAGGAGATGTAGGTGGACTTGTGTGGCGAGGATGTCGCTGAGATGCGCGCAAGAAAACGCCTCGCAAGCTTTGCTTCGCGAGGCGTTGGCGTTCTCAGGTATCCGTCATGGACGCTTCTAGGTTCCGAATTCCGGACGGTGGCGTCCGAGTTGTGACTGCAGTCGCTGAACGATGCTGCTGTGCATCTGGCTGACGCGGCTCTCGCTGAGGTTCAGCGTGGCACCGATCTCTTTCATCGTCAGCTCTTCGTAATAGTACAGGATGATGATTAGCCGTTCGTTACGATTGAGGCCCTTCGTGACCAGACGCATCAAGTCGGTTTTGTGAACACGGCGCGTCGGGTCTTCACCCTTCTTGTCTTCCAGCACATCGATTTCGCGGACATCCTTGTAACTGTCGGTCTCGTACCACTTCTTATTGAGACTGATCAGGTTGACGGCGTTCGCGTCGAGCAACATCTTCTCGAGTTCCGGCACAGTCAACTCCATGTGCTCGGCTAACTCCGCCTCGGTCGGATGACGGCCTAGTTTCGTTTCCAGCGTCTTGGTTGCTTCACCGAGCTTGCTGGCTTTGGAACGCACGAGCCGGGGCACCCAATCCATCGTCCGGAGTTCGTCGAGCATCGCACCGCGAATTCGCGGCACACAGTAGGTCTCGAACTTAACGCCTCGGGAAAGATCAAACGCGTCGATAGCGTCCATCAAACCAAAGACACCGGCGGAGATGAGGTCGTCGAGTTCAACGCCTTCCGGCAGACGCGCCCAGATGCGTTCGCCGTTGTAACGGACGAGTGGCAGGTAGCGCTCGACCAAGCGATTTCGTAGATCCTTGCGAGTCGCGTCGGCCCTATAGTCGATCCAGACCTTCTTGATTTCTTCGTCGCTCGCCTTCGAGCGTGGCGTATGGGTGAAGCGTGTAAACGTCTTAGGTGCGAAAACCGTAGCCATGCAATCCTCCATGATGGTCGTTCGTCAGCCAGTACGACTTTGTTCGCGGCTGACGTTTGGCCACTTGCATCATGCAAGTAGCTGCCCGAAGGCTTGGAGCAATCCCTGCGTTGAGTGATGAATCCTAACTCGCCTCGAGTTGTGCTTCTTCGCGTGATCGCATCTCTTCGTCGAACTTCACCTTGACCGCCTGGAAGACGATTCCGTCAGCGATCTGTCCAACGACGTAGCCGATGCCTGCGAACACAAACAAGCACGCGATGGCGAGGAACAAAGTTGTTTCCACTCCGCCTCCACCAAGCAAGCTTCGAGCGACAATCATGGTGAACGCGAGTGGTCCCAGTATGCCGGCATACATGCGACCCATCGTTGAACTCCCGTTGCCCGCAAAGTCTTGCCAAACGTTCCAGTTTAACGAACGGTGGCGTAGAAACGCGCTTTCTGCTTATCGGTATTCCTTGTCGTGAGGTTGAATCTAAAGCTCTGTTTTGCAGTTTTGTCTTGTTTCGCTTTCTTCCTTCGTCGCAGGACACTTGTTGTTGCTAGTCCGCGCGCGAGGCCGAATCAACCAGCGTCAGGCAAGTCGCGAGTTGATGGACCGCTTGCGAGCATCCAGCCTGAGGATCGCGGAGCAAGAATGGCTTGCCATTAATCGCGGCCTTCGAGACTCGATCGTCGTGGGGCACATGGCCCGCGAAGCCGATCCGGCGATCGAGGAACCTTAGGCAAGAGTCATCCAATCGGCGATGTACGTCTTGGGCGTGAGCCAGGTCGTCGCTGTGGTTGATGAGCACGTGAAGATCCGGGTGCTTTGCCTCGGCGAGCATTGTTTTCACACGCGCGTAGGCATCCATCACCGTGGCGTCATCGGGCGTCGTCAGTAACAGGACGTCGCTAGCTGATTGGCAGAATCGGCCGGTCAGGTCGTTATCCGCACAGCCGACGTCGAAGACGACGACATCGGCGTGGTGGCCAAGCGTGAGGAGTTGGCGATGAAAGCGTTCGTCTGTGAGGACATAGGAGTTGTTGAGTGCTTCCTGCGAGTTGAGTCCGGGCACGATTTGAATGCCAGCAGGCCCAAGCTGAAGCATCTCGTGCACGTCGCGAGTCGCCAGTGCCAAGTCGTCACAACTGGCAAGCTGGCGGATTCCGCACAACGTCGCGACGTCGGAGCGATGCGGGTCAGCATCGACGAGGACGACTCGCGAGCCCTGTTGCGACAAAGCGACGGCGAGGTTCACAGCAATCGACGTCACGCCCACCCCACTTTTCGCTCCGGTCAGCACAAGCAGTCGTGGAGGCGGCCCGACCGTGACGGGGTTCTCACGCATCGCTTTCAACACGAGCCTTCTTAGTTCAGTCGCTTGATCGATCATCTGATTCGCATAGGTGCGGTGAGTGGAAGCGTCAGGCGAGTTCGTGACCGAGAACCATCCTGGCGAGCTTGCGACTCTCGGCGGGAGCGATGTCGTTGGGGACGTCTTGCCCATCGGTCAAGTAGCTCAGCGGCAGGCCGCATGTTGTGATAAGGGGCAAGATGCCGCCGACGCCAGTGGCTTCGTCAAGTTTCGTTACCAATAGACGATTCGCTCCGACGTCGATGAATCGCTCGGCAGCCTGTTTGAGGGTGGCCGGATTCGCGACGCTACTCAACACGAGATGTACTTCATCTGGGGTGGCCTCCGCGAGCATTGTCTTCAGCTTTTGAATTCGGATCTCATCGCGAGGACTACGGCCGGCTGTGTCCATCAGAACCAAATCGAGGTCGGCGAATCGCGATATGGCGGCCCGCATCTCCCGAGGCGTGGTGACGACTTCCATCGGCAGATCGATGATGTCTGCATAGGTCCGAAGTTGCTCGACGGCAGCGATGCGATACGTATCGACCGCAATCAAACCAACTCGCCGTTGTTCGCGAACGCGAAAGTTGCCGGCGAGCTTGGCGATCGTCGTCGTCTTTCCAACTCCGGTCGGCCCGACGAGGGCGACCGTTCGCTGTTGTCCCGGTGTGACGCGGATCGGCCCGCTGCAACGAATCTGATCTTCGAGCTGACGAGCCAGACGCGTTCGTACGATGACGGAGTCTTCCAATTCGTCACCCGAGCAAGCGACGCGGAGCTGTTCGAGCATCTCGCGAGCGGCTTGCTCCGGAACCTCGGCGTCGAGCAGTTGCATGTAGCCCTCGAATAAGGACTCAGGTAGGTCGCGCTTGCTGTGATCCGACGACTCTCGACAAAGGTCTTCTACAAGTGATGTCGATTGCGCGACGTCATCGCGAATTGCGTCACGAAAGCGAGCACGGAAGTCGTCATAGTGAGCGGCAGGGACCGCGGTCGCGGTCGAAGCGGATGTCTGCTTCGGCGGTGAGGATTCGAAGCGGCTAGGGACGCGAACGCTCGCGGACGCCGTCACTTCGACCTGGCGGCCCTTTAGCCATCGCATCACGCCTTGCGGGACTTCGCGGGTGTGCAGAACGGCTGCATCGGGTCCGAGGTCCTGGCGGATGACTCGCAAGGCTTCCTGTAACGAACCGGCTCGATAAGTCTTGACATCCATGTCTATTCAACCAGTGCCTTGAAACGATAAATCTATGTAATCGAGGGACCACTCGGCACGGCGTCGGTGACGATGCCGACGGATTCAATGATCGTATCACGGGTGATTTCGTTGTAGCTGAGGACGATCAACTTGGGCAGATTCGCGGTTGTGAGCTGCTTTAGGCCTGGGCGAATCTGTGGGCTGACGAGGACGATTGGCTTGCGCCCCGCGCGAGTCAGAGTATCCAGTTCGGACGCAATCAAGTTGCAAGTTTGCTCGATCGCCGGAGGTGACATGCGAACGAAGAGGCCTCGTTCGCCATGGTCGATACCAGCGGCAATGCGATCTTCGAGGGCTGGATCGAGCGTGATGACATGCAGCCGCTTTTCTGCATCGCGACAGCGAGTGCAGATGGTGCGGGCAAGGCGATGACGTACGTATTCCGTTAGCCAAATCGGATCCTTCGTGCGCGACGCGTAATCACCCAGCGTCTCCAGGATCACGCTGAGTTGCCGGATCGAAACCTGCTCACGAAGAAGCAACTGTAGAACCTGTTGCACTTCGCCGAGCTTCATTTGACCGGGAATGAGCTCCTCGACGACGGCTGGCGACGTGTTCTTCAACTCTTCGACTAGCTTTTTGGTCGCGTCGCGAGTGAGCAGTTCGTCGGCGTGGCCACGAACGACTTCCTTCAGGTGTGTGGCGAGTACCGCGACCGGCTCGACCGGCGTATAGCCGAGCATCTCGGCGCGATCGCGAACGCCTAGATCGATCCAGACGGCGGCCTGACCGAAGGCCGGGTCTTTCGTTTCTTCGCCTGCGATCTTACCGCTCGTCAATCCCGACTCCATCGCGAGCAGCTTATCGGGGTGAACGATCCCCTCGGCGACGGTGTTGTTGGCGATCTTGACTCGATAGGTGCGTTCGTCGAGCCGCATGTTGTCACGAATTCGCACCTTCGGCAGGACGATGCCGATCTCCGAGGCGACAGCTTGTCGAACACCGGTGATGCGAGGCAGCAGGTCGCCGCCTCGACTCGGATCGGCCAGACGGATGAGGCCGACTCCGATTTCCATCTCCATCGGATCGATCGTCAGATAGTCCTCGATTCGCTCTTCGACCTTCGCCTCTTGTTCGTCAGCGGCCCTCTTTGCCGCAGCATCTCGAGCATCTTGCGCTTCATCTTTGCGACGGAGCTGGAGAGCGAGTGCGACACAACTGCCAGCGATAAGAAGCAGCGGAATCTTCGGCAACTTGGTGAAGATGAGAACTCCCAAGAACGCGCCGGCCACCGCCAAGGCTTGCGGACGCGAGAAGAGTTGCTCGATGAACTGAGCCGGCAGGTTCGTGGTTTGCGTGCTACGAGTTACCAGCAACGCAGCCGCCAGCGAGATCAAGAGGGCTGGAACTTGACTGACGAGGCCATCGCCGATCGTCAGTTGGGTAAAGAGCGCGCCGGCTTCAGTGACGGTCATTCCATATTTCACGATACCGATGATCAGGCCACCCGCGACGTTGATCAACGTGATGAGAATACCCGCGATCGCATCACCGCGCACGAACTTACTGGCACCATCCATCGCTCCGTAGAAATCGGCTTGTTGCGTGATTTCTTCACGACGCTGCTGCGCTTCGTGTTCATCGATTACGCCGGCGTTCAGATCGGCGTCGATCGCCATTTGTCGCCCCGGCATTCCGTCCAACGCGAATCGCGCGGCAACTTCGCTGATGCGAGTCGCACCTTTGGTGATCACCACGAACTGAATGACGATAATGATCACGAAAATGATCAGCCCGACAACGATATCGTTGCCAGCCACGAATTCGCCAAAGCTGCGTATCACACCGCCAGCCGCATCCATGTCGTCGGTGCCGGCTCGCGTGAGAATCAGCCGAGTTGAAGCTACGTTCAGAACGAGCCGCGCGAGTGTGGTTGCCAAGAGCAGCGACGGAAAAATACTGAACTCCAGCGGCGTACTTACGTAGATCGTTGTCAGAAGAACGATCACTCCGGCCGTGATGTTCGCCGCCAACAGTAAGTCCATGACCGCAGCCGGCAACGGGACCATGATCACCAGCACACTGGAGATGATCCCCACCGGAAGAATCAGGTCTTGCCACCGGGAAAGGCGATTCATAAGGCGCGTTGAGTTGTCTGCCGAAGCGTGAAATGAACGATCGGCGAAGTGTGAAGCTCCGCAGAGAAGAGGGCGGGAAAGTACCGCACGACGTGCTATCTGTCCAGGTCGGTTCGAGCTGCACACACCTGACGCAAGCGACGCTAGCGTCACCTTTGTTATACTGCTCGCGGATGACATTGTCGCTTTCCTAACGTGGCGTAACCGCAACCAAAGTAGGACGGACGCCCTCGTCCGTCACAAACCAAGA
>PBSM01000163.1 GCA_002726245.1 Planctomycetaceae bacterium
ATGTCGTCCCCAACGCCAGCTAGCAACACAAACCCTAGTGCTCGCTAGCTGAACAGTACGGACCAATTGATATTGATACGACGAATTGCAAAAGTTCAGGTGTAAGTTCCCGGTAGCCGGTCGCAAGTGGCAGGATGGCTATCTACAATAGGTGACGCACCAAAGACCCACCCTCCAGATCGACTGACCTACCGCTGAGGACTCACCATGGAATTGCTGGATTATCTCGTCCTAGTTGGATACTTCTCCATGATGATTGGGATTGGCATTTATGCCTCCCGGATGATCAAGGAGCAGGAAGACTTCTTCATGGGCGGTCGGTCGTTCGGCAAGCTGATGCAGACGTTCGCGGCGTTCGGAGCCGGCACGGGGTCGAGCGATCCGGTCAACACGGGCCGGACCACGTTCACCAGCGGCATGAGCGGCATGTGGAGCGTGATGTACTGGCTTTTTGTGACGCCCTTCTATTGGATCGCGGGCGTTTGGTATCGCCGCATGCGGCACCTGACGCTCGGTGATTGGTTCGTCGAACGCTACGAGTCGAAAGCGTTGGGCGCGGGGTACTGCGTGTTTGGGATTGTGTTTTATGTGGTGTACGGCTCGATGTTGTTCTCTGCAATCGGCAAGGTCGCGGCTCCGCTCATCCAGAGCGAGGATGTTACGTTACTCGGCCAGACCATGGGAATCGAGTATGTGCTCGTGCCTATTATTGGTGTGATCGTCGTTGTTTACGGCATCATGGGAGGCTTGCGCGCGGCCTACATGACCGATCTGATTCAGGGCCTGTGCATCATCTTGCTGTCGGTCATTTTGATTCCGTATGGACTGAACGCGGTCGTCGATAAGTTCGGCACCGAGGGCGAAGGCATGATGGCAGGCTTCCGCTACTTGCACGAGCAGCTACCGCCCGAACGCTTCGATATCGTGGGCTCAACCAGCGGCAGCGAATTCCCGATCTATCGCATCATCGCCATCGTCATCATCAATCTCGTCGGCATCGTTGTCCAGCCGCACTTCATCGCGACTGGCGGCGGCTCGGCAAAAACCGAACACGACGCGCGGGTTGGTCTCGTGGTGGGGAACTTCCTAAAGAGATTCTGCACCGTCGGTTGGGTGTTGACCGCCTTGATTGCATTGGCATTGTACGCCGATAACCCGGAGCTGATTATCGACCCCGACAGGACGTGGGGAGTTGCTTCGCGCGAGTTGCTGGGGCCAGGCCTGACAGGCTTGATGCTGGCATGTTTGCTCGCGGCGCTGATGAGCAGCGTCGATGCCTACATGATCATCGGGTCGGCCCTGGTAGCGCGAAATGTGTACGCACCTTACTTCAACGCTAACGCCACTGAGCAACAGTACATCAACGTCGCTCGTTGGACCGGCCTCTTCGTCGTGGCCGGCGGCGTGATCGTGTCGCTGTTCCTGATGGACGTGTTCAAGCAGTTGCAGTTGACTTGGGTCTTCAATGTGTTGTTCGCGGCCCCCTTCTGGGTCGGCATGTGGTGGCGACGCGCAACGACAAGCGCGGCTTGGATCACGGTCATTTTCAACGTGATGATGTTCTTTGGCATCCCGTTCTTCGCTCCGTTACTGATTTCAGACTTGCGCGACAACCCAAAGTACTTGATCACGAACCAAATCATCGAGACAACGACCAAACGCAAAGCGGCACCAACTGACGTGAGTAAACGCAATGCGGAGATGGCCAAGTGGGGCGATGCCCAGGCGACGTTGCAAGACGCCGAGGTCGCGTTCCAGATGGCTTTCCGTCAGGTTTCCGACGCGGGCAGCGCGGATCTGAGTGCCTTGAAGGACATTGAAGCATCCACGGCGAAACTCATCGAGGCACAGGGGGTGCTAGACGCGCTGGGCGACCGGCCAACAGAGCTGCAAATCGGCGACATGTTCCCCGAATCCAAAACAGCGGGTGGGAAGGGTGTCTTCTGGCCGGGCGGCGTCAAGCCGGTGGATGACGAGGGGAACGTGATCACCAGCGTCAAGCCAGTGGCGGTGGGCGATGAAAGCGTGATCGACGAGAACACGAAACAGCAAGTCCTGGCCTATCCTGAGGGCACCAAGCTCCGCGGTCTGGGGAACTTCCAACTCGACTACTTCATCTATCAAGCTGCTGGCATCGACTTGACCAAGCTCAAAGACGCCGTGCTGGATACGCTCAGTCTGCCCGCGAAGATCATTGCTCCGTTCCTCGTAATGATTCTCTTCAGTTTCATTACTCCCGCGAACAGCAAAGAAGCACTCGATCGGTACTACGCCAAGATGAAAACGCCTGTTGACCCCGATCACGAAACGGACCGCAAGAACTTGGAAGAAGCTTTCAACAACTTGGATGCACTTGAACAGAAAAAGCTTCTACCCGGATCCAGCTTGGAAATGCAGAAGCCGACGCGGACCGATGTCGTCGGATTCATCGTCTGCTTCCTGGTTTGTTTTGCAGTCATCGGCTTGGCCTGGGGAATCACCAAGATTCAGTAGCGCAAAGCCCCTCGTCGATCACGCCTTGTCGATACGCAGGAAATCGTCGATTATGGAGGTGGCCGATTCTCTCCTTACAAGCACTTTGGGAAAATGAAGCGAATCCTTCTCAAATCGAAGATCCACCGCGCGACCGTCACGGATGCGGACCTCGACTATGAGGGAAGCATCACGATCGATCCGGAAGTGATGGAAGCGGCGGATATCGTCGAGTTTGAGCAAGTCGATGTGCTTGACGTCACAAACGGAGCGCGTCTGACGACGTATGCGATCGCCGGTGAACCTGGTAGCGGAGACATCTGCATCAACGGAGCCGCTGCCCATCTCGTGAAGCCGGGCGATCTTGTTATCATCGTGAGCTATGCCGAATACGATCAAGGCGAGATCGATTCTCACACGCCTCTCGTAATTCACGTCGATCACCAGAACGGCCGGCAGCTTGCGCCAACCTCCTAAACACATTCTTGGATCGGCCTTGCCATCCGTGGGCGACGGTAATCCCCACGGATGAAGAGAACATCGCCGACACCAAGCGGTTGAACAATCTTATGCCTGACTTTGCCAAACGCCGGGACAAGCTGCGTCGGCTCGTCCGCAAGACAGATGCCGACGCGATTCTGATCACCAGTGAACTCAACGTCACCTACTTGACCGGCTTCACCGGCGATAGCAGCTACCTGTTATTGACCAACGCAGGCGATGAGTTGATCATCAGCGACATGCGTTACGGAACGCATATCGAAACAGAATGCCCCGGATTGGAGATGTCGATTCGTGGGCCGGGCGTGAAGATGCTCGAAGCACTTCCAAAGATCGTGAAGTCGGCGAAGGTCTCGTCGCTAGCGGTCGAAACAGCCGCGATGACCGTGGCGTTTCATGAGGAATTCACCAAGGCTCTCAGCGACGTGAAGCTCGTACCGACGACTGGCCTGGTCGAACAGCTTCGCGAGGTGAAGGACAAGGGCGAGATCGCCGAGATCCGCGAAGCAGTCGCAATCGCGGAGAAGGCGTTTGCGGTCGTCATAGCTTCGCTGCGTCCGGAGCAAACCGAGAAGGAGTTGTTGGACGCTGTCGAAGCGCAGGTTCGTTTGTTCGGTGGCGAGTGTACTGCCTTCTGGCCGATCGTGGGTGTCGGATCGTCGGCCGCGATGGGACACTATCGTCCCGGGCGCGAGCGACGCGTCGCGGATGCTGACTTCGTTTTGTTCGATTGGGGAGCCAAAGCGAACCTGTATCTCAGTGATCTAACTCGCGTAGTCGTGACGGGAAAACTAACGAGCAAGTTCGAGAAGATCTATAACACGGTGCTGGCAGCCAATCGCGCTGCGATCAAGGCCATTCGTCCCGGAGCGATCATGCAGGATATCGACGGCGTGGCGCGCAAGGTGATCGAGAAGGCCGGATACGGCAAGAAGTTTGGCCATTCACTGGGCCATGGCTTCGGCTTGCAGATTCACGAAGGCCCCTGGTTACGGATGAAAGAGGATCGTCCGCTGCAAGCCGGCATGGTCGTCACGGTCGAACCTGGCATTTACATTCCCGGTTGGGGAGGTGTGCGGATCGAAGATGATATCTTAGTCACGCGCGACGGCCATGAAGAGTTATCGATCGTGGCAAAGGATCTCGGCGAATGTGTCGTGGTGTGAGACTGTCATCGCGTAAGAGTAGCCCGCACGAATCAAGGAAAGAGCACGAATGGGGTTCCAGATTTGTGCTCTTTCCTTGATTCGTGCGGATCCAAAGAGTCGAAACATGATTGACGTTCAAGCGATACAAGATGCGTTAAAACAGTTCAACCTTGATGGTTGGCTGCTGTATGACTTTCGTGGGACGAATCCACTCGCGCGGCGAGTGCTTCAGTTCGCGGAAGATGCTGTCGGATCGAGACGTTGGTTCTATTGCATTCCAGCAGAAGGCGAGCCGAAGAAGTTGGTGCATCGCATCGAATCGGGTGCGTTAGATACCTTGCCGGGCAAAAAAACGGTCTACCTCAAGTGGCAAGAGTTGGAAGCTGGCATTGAACACTTGCTCGCGGGAATCGACAAGGTCGCGATGGAGTATTCGGCGAACAACGCGAATCCGTATGTATCACGCGTCGATGCGGGAACGGTGGAGTTGGTGCGCCGGTCATGCGACGAAGTCGTTTCGTCCGGCAACCTGATTCAGTTGTTCGAGGCAGTGTGGGACGATGAGCAATGGGCGATGCATCAGGAAGCATCCGAACACACGAACGCGGCCTTTAAGCGCGCGTGGTCTTTGATCGCCAACCGCATTCGCGCTGGTGAAGAAGTTACCGAAGTCAGCGTGCAGCAAGAGATCATGCAGCATTTCGCCGACAACGGGATGACGACATATCATCCGCCGATCGTCGGCATCGGACCTCATAGCGGCGACCCACACTTCGAGCCCGATCCAGCGAATGATACCGTGATGTCGGAGGGCGACTTCGTGTTGATCGATCTGTGGGCCAAGATGGATCGCCCGCGCGGTGTGTACAGCGATTTGACGCGAGTCGGCTTCATCGGCGAGACTGTCCCGAAGACGTATGAGGACGTCTTCCGAATCGTCGCGGCAGCACGCGACGCCGGTATCGCGACTGTCAAAGACGCGTTCGCCAGCGGCAGGCCGTTGCAAGGTTGGGAAGTCGATCAAGCAACTCGTGATGTGATTGAGGAGGCGGGCTATGGCGAGGCCTTCATTCATCGCACCGGCCACAGCATTGGCCAAGAAACGCATGGCAACGGTGCGAATATGGATAACCTTGAGATGCACGACGACCGGCTTGTTTTGCCAAGCACATGCTTCTCGATCGAACCTGGCATCTACTTGCCAGAATCTGGGATTCGCAGCGAGGTGGATGTTTTCGTCGATGAAAACGGCGAAGTCCACGTAACCGGTGGCGAACTTCAAACGGCCGTGATCCCGATTCTCGCCGAGTACTAGCCAACTGTTGGAGAACACCATGAACCGACGATGCTTCCTGGCAATGCTGTCCATATCGTGTTGCTTGACGATGTCAGGCTGTAACGTATCTAATCAAGCTCAAATCACGGAGCAGCAACCGATGAGTGAAGATCAGTCCAACGAAGCGGCACCAGATAAAGTGACGTCGGGCGAGATCGTGGAAGAAGAGCCCCAACCGCAGAGCACATCGCAACGCGAGTTGGCCACAGCCACGTTCGGCGCGGGTTGCTTTTGGTGTGTTGAAGCGGTCTTCCTTGAGCTTGATGGCATCGAGTCGGTTGAGTCTGGTTACATGGGAGGCGAAACGGAGAATCCGACTTACGCGCAAGTCTGCTCAGGACGAACCGGGCACGCAGAAATCTGCCAGATCAAGTACGACCCAGCGAAGCTCACCTTCGATGAACTACTTGCGGTGTTCTGGCAGACACACGATCCAACTACACTTAACCGCCAGGGTAACGACACTGGCACGCAGTATCGCTCCGCCGTTTTCTATCACACAGAAAAGCAGAGGGAACTTGCCGACAAGTACAAGCAGGAGCTTGATGCTTCAGGCGCGTGGCCGAACCCGATCGTTACGGAAGTCGCCGCGGCGTCGAAGTACTACAAAGCCGAAGACTACCACCAGAACTATTTCGGCCTGAACCCAAACGACCCGTATTGCCAGATCATGATTCCGGCAAAGCTCGAAAAACTGCGTAAGGTCTTCAAAGACAAGTTGAAGAAGAAAGATTAGCCTGCCTTGCGCACCGGGATCGATCGATGAGGGTGAGTCGAACCGGATTGCGGCATCGGCGGCGCAAGACCGCATCGGTGATGCTGGCGAAATCGATCGAACTTGCCTCATTTGTGCAGTGTGACTCAGGGAGGCAGTCGGAAGTGCAAAACGGCAGACGCGGCATCGGCTGGACCGATCCCGCGAGGCGCGGAAGAGAACGCTACTTGAGCGCCAGCGGGGCAAAGTGAATTCGGGAGCGGTCGCGAGGATCGCGGAACTCCCCGCGGACGAACAGATTCATGCCGCGCCACACCGCATGCGTATCTGCTGTACGCGTTGTTCCGCGTGGCCAGCCACTGGCCGGGAGCCGCGCTGCTGAACCGCGCCGCCGTCGCCGTGAAGCAGCACGTCGCGCCGGAGGCTCCCGACCGCGTGCGCATCATTTGCCGCCAACGGGCTCGCCGACTTCGCTGACCGCAGGTAGTAGGCCAGAATCGTCGAACGGCAGCGGACGCAGATCCGTCAGGATTTCGAGATCGTCGCGGCTCTTGGCTTCTTCGAAATACGCGGCCGAACATTCGACTTCGGCAACTTCTAACGTATTGCGAATCCACATCAACTTGGCGTCGATCGGATCAGTCAACCCGGACTGCGGCAGAGCGACGTCGAGCACGTCACGATCGCTGGCGTAATGAAGCGGTATCATCGCTCCAGTCGAATGCCCGCCGGTCAGGCAATTTGTTCGCGTGATGTGTTGATCCATTATGTCAATGGCTCGCGTTAACGCAAACTCCGAAAGCCCGATACCGGTCGCGTTGCCATGCGTTTCGTGAGTCAAACCGCGAATCACAATGCTGCGGATCTTCGGAAACTCGTCGTCGTGGGCGCGGTGATCGAGGTACTTGCGGCCAACGACGTTTGTGTCCATGCCAGTGCCGCTGATGTTCTTGCCAATTTCGTCAATCAACAGAATATCAGCTTGCTTGAAAGGCAGTTGCGGCATCCAGCCCTTCGCCAAGACAAGCAGCTCTTTCTCGCGATCCTCAAACTCGCTCGGTGCGACAGCCTGAATCCTCGCGGTCTCGTCGTAGCCGTTCTCGACGATCGCAACGCCAGCGACGACGCGACACTTCGCGAGCACTTCGCGAGCGACGCTGCGGACGATTTGTCCGAACGTGTAGTCCTTGATGGCTCGGTGATAGATCTTGGCTCCGTTGTACTTGCCAAGGCCGATCAGCATCATCTTCATCAGACCGCTCTCGATATCCCCGACGAAGCCCGTATGCGGTTTGACTCGCCCACACACAACAACGTGATCGGCTCCAAAAGCGTGTTTGTCGAAGTGGACCGGAAACCCTTCCGCCGCTTCGCAGACGACGACGGTCTCCATGCTGGCTCGAATTGGGCAACCACAGAATTCCTCGGTGATGCCATACGAGTTGATGATCTTTTGCTGGCCTTCGGCTGTCGCTCCACCGTGGCTTCCCATCGCGGGCACGATAAAGGGCTCTGCACCGAGTCCTTTGAAATGGTCAACAACCGCCTTAATGATCAGATGGATATTCGCGATCCCGCGGCTACCGGCAGTGATTGCGACTGACTGGCCGGGCTGAACCGTTTGCTTCAGATCAAGCTTCGCAAGCTGTGCGGCAACTTCAGCGGGGATATCTTCGACAATGGGACGTTCAAAAGTCTGGCGAACGCGAAAGATCGATGGGTATTCGGACATTTCTTTACTCCGCATCTGCATTGGCAGCTACTATTGCACGGGAACTCGTCTGCCGATTCACTCGGCGATTGTACAGCTTCGCAAGGAGAGTGGCCACAGTCGGCTATCTCGCGGCGGGGCTTTGGATTTGTTGAAGTTGCGCAAGATATAGGATGGACCCCTGGTCCGGAGTTCGCCCAATTTGAACAAAACAAAGGCCCTGCGACTGGCACGATGACGTTCGTTCCACGGATCGCGATCGTGTACAATCGAGCGCTTGTCCTGATGCTTCCGATTCTGTCCCGTCGTTGCTTTGAGATCGCACCATGAAGTCTTGCCGTTTGCTGATCGCTCTGTGTCTATTCGGATGCGTACACGCGCTCGCCGCGGCGATCGACCGTCCGCCGAACATCGTCTATATCATGTCGGACGAGCTGGCTTACTACGAGTTGTCCCACATGGGCAACAAGTACATCCGCACGCCAACGATAGACCAAATGGCAAAGGAAGGCATCCGTTTCACACAGGCTCTGGCGGGTGCCCCCGTTTGCGCTCCGCTGCGCTGCAGTCTGATGACCGGGAAACACATGGGACACGCGTCGGTGCGCGCCAACGACGGTGGCACGCCGCTGCGGACTGCAGAAGCGACCGTTGCGTCGATGCTGAAACAAAAGGGCTACGCAACCGGTGGCTTTGGCAAATGGGGAGCCGGCGGCCGAGATTCGACGGGCGTGCCAGAGAAACACGGCTTCGATGTCTTCTTCGGTTATTACGACCAAGTCCACGCCCACTCGTTCTATCCGCCCTACCTGATTCGCAACAGCGAGGAAGTCGAGCTTGCGGGCAACATCGGCGGGCGCTCAGGCAAAACGTACTCGCACTACGCCATCATGGACGAAGCGGTGAAGTTCATTCGCGAGAATAAAGATCAGCCGTTCTTCTGTTACCTCCCGATCACGCCGCCCCACGGCATGTACGACATCCCGGACGACGATCCGGCTTGGGAGCAGTATCGCGAGGACGATTGGGTGAAAGACGAAGCCGTGCCTCAAGACGTGAAGAACTACGCGGCAATGGTCACGATGGTCGATAACAACCTCAAGACCGTTCTCGACCTTCTGAAGGAGCTCGATCTGGAAGACAACACGATCGTTTTCTTTACCGGCGACAATGGTGGACAAGATCGTTTCCGAAGCAAAGAGCATCCACGAGGCTTCTTCGGACCGAACGTCGATCCGCGCTCCGGCGTCGAGTTTCGGGGCGGCAAAGGCAACCTGTACGAGGGTGGGCTTCGCATCCCATTCGTGGTGCGATGGCCCGGCAAGATCAAGGCCGGCCAGGTCAGCGATCTGGCCTTCTATCACCCGGACATTATGCCGACTTTGGCTGAGTTGACCGGAACGAAGGCACCCGACGGTGATGGCCTGTCGATGTTGCCCGAGTTGCTCGGCTCGAATGCAACCGGTCGTGAACAGCCGCGGCATGAATTCCTCTATTGGGAGTTCGGCTCACAAACAGCCGTTCGCATGAGCAACTGGAAGGGAATCCAACCGAAGAAAGACGCTGCGTGGGAACTGTATGACTTGAGCAAGGACGTAAGTGAAGCAACGGACATTGCGGCGCAGCACCCGGAAATCGTCGAGCGTATGAAAGCGGCTGCGGAACAGTCGCACGAGCCTGTTCGGGCTGGCACGTACACAGATCGCACGCGGCACGAGCGCGACCGCTGGGCCAAGTGGGGTACGAGCCGCGCTCCGGAAGTACGAGGCAAAGTCAATCGAATCAAAGCTGAGAACCTGATCCCGGCCGACCAGTTGAAGCTGCTTCGCTTCAGCAGCGAGAACCGCGGGAATGATCGTCAGGCCGTCTACGCGATCGACGGCAATCCGCGCACGGTTTGGCATACACAGTTCTCGGACAAGCTCGCCAAGCATCCGCACGAGTTGGTCATCGATCTTGGCGCCGTCTACGACGTACGCGGCTTTCGTTATCTCTCCCGACAGGACAGCGGCTGGAACGGCGCCTTTGGCGAGACAGAGTTTTCGGTCAGCGAATCGCCCGATAACTTCGCCGAACCAACCGTGCGGACGACCTTCAAGAAGATCCGAACCGTACAGGCAGCTGATAGCGAGAAGCCGGTGCGCGGTCGTTACGTCCGGATTCGAATCCTGTCGGAAGTGAACGGCAACGCGTGGGCTTCCGCTGCCGACATCGGCATCGTTTCCCAGCCTTGATGTGCGCGACGATGCAGGGTCGTCGGGTTTTGCATTTGTGTTCGAGGCGGATTGGCTGCTGTCACTCATTGCAGGCTCTTGCATTGCCAAAGACCCTGCGAAGGACAGTTCGGCGCAGATACGGAATCGCGAAGATAGCGAACGAGAAATAGCAGCGTCAATGCTACTCGCAGCGCGCAGAACAACGCGCGAAGGGGCTGTCGTTCCACTTCGTCTTGGGCGACATGATCTGTCATTCCACTTCTCGCATCGACTCGCGCAGTTTTCGCAATCCTCGTTTGAGCAAGCCGGCGACGGCGGCGGAAGTACGTTCCATCTGCTCAGCAATTTCGGCCAACGTGCAACTCTGGCAGTAATGCAACTGGAGCGCTTCGCGTTGCGTTTTGGGTAATTGCTCCAAGGCGTCGCAAAGTTGCAGCACCTGTTCGTTGCGCTGTGCCTTCTGGCTTGGCAAGGACTGTTCCGCCGCCAACCACGCCTCCAATCGCGCTGACGAGGCATTGACGGCTTCTTCCAGCGAACGTTCCCGGTTGATGTTGCGTTTCTCGCGGCCAAAGTCGCGCACGCCGTGCGCGAGGTTGCGAGCCAGGATCTGCCTCAACCAAGCCGCCCTTTTCAGCATCCGTGCTACCGCGGAAATCCCCCAGTGCGCGGTGCGCTTGCAGCATCGTTTTCTGCACAACATCAGACGGGTCCATCTTTCTGCGCAAACGGTCATCGAGCTGTATACTGGCCAGCAGTTGCAAGTAACTGCGAAACCGGTCAGGCCATGATTCATTGGTCTCTGCTTCGTCGGTCACGTGATGTACCTACCTTGGATAGAGCCCGAACAAACTTACGATGGGCGCGCGACGAAGTGATTGTCTCATAATCAGGTTGGTGACTCCATCTTACGAGAGTCAGCGGCGACGAAGCTCGTGCCCGCCGAGTGCCTTGCCGATTACGCCACCCAGCAATCCCGCGGTAAGCGCGGAAGCCACTACGACAAGCACGGGCCAAATCCTGATCGAGATGGGTTCCGTAGAAACCATGCAGGCGACGCCGACGAATAGGCCGAAGGTCAACAACGCAGACCAAACGCCCGCCCGAACCCGACCGGTCGCCCCGCCGACTGTGCCTGCGGTTAATCCACCGACCACGCTCGCCTTACGCACACAGCGTTACAAGTTTATCCAGTATCACGGCATTTGGGACATCGACGAACTGTACGACTTGCAGGAAGATCCGCACGAGCAACACAACCTGATTTTTGCCCCAAAGGAGCAACAACGTATCCGCCAAATGCGAACCGACTTGCACAACATCCTGGTGGATGCGAATGCCAATCGAGTTCCCTTCAGTCAGAAACGGTCAATGGGTGCCAACCTGCGTTTACGAAGCGGCTCGACACCCGCCGCGTTTCCGCCCGAATTGATGCGGAACAAGAATCGAGATGAGTGATTCCAGAGGACTCGCTTTAAGGCGCAACGCCGGCTGTCAGTAACTTCGGCTCACGCGATTAGATCACCGAACGCATGAGCAGCCCGAACTCAACGTCGTGTTCGCTCAGCGAGTCGGAACACTCTTCGGGAATCGGCAGGCTAACTATGTGGCTGCTGCCGGGAGCAACATCGATTGGCTCGTTTATTCGGTTCTTTAATTCGGTGAGCGTGAAGGTGATGTTTCGCGTCGGTGTCATCAGTTCCAGTTCGTCACCGATACTGAAGCGGTTCTTGACATCGACGACGAGGTACTCGCCGTCAAGCTGAATGAGTTCCCCAACAAACTGCTGCTGATGCGACACTGAACGACCGGAATCGTAGTTCTGCAACTCGGAGATCGGACGGCGGCTGTAGAACCCGTCGGTGTAGCCGCGATTGGAGAGGCTGTCGAGATTCTGGAGCAGCGCTGCACTCAGTTCGCGTCCTTGTGCCGCGTCGTCTATCGCTTGCCGATAGACCTGCGCCGTGCGAGCCACATAGAAATAGCTCTTCGTCCGGCCTTCGATCTTCAATGACGAGAGCCCCATCTCGACGAACTGTTTGACATGTTCGACCGCCCGCAAGTCACGTGAGTTCATGATGTACGTTCCGTGCTCGTCCTCAAAGGCGGGCATTAGCTCGCCCGGTCGCCCTTCTTCTTCGAGCAGAAACACTCGCTCATCGGGAGCTGCATCCTCGGAATCACAACAACCAACTGAAGCGGCGATCGGCTCGTTGAGGACCTTGAGTTGAACATCTCCCTCGGCGGTCTGCACTGCCTCGCTGACGTCATAGTTCCAGCGGCAGGCATTCGTGCAAGCGCCTTGGTTCGAGTCGCGATGATTCATATAACCTGACAGCAGACAGCGGCCCGAGTACGCAATGCACAACGCACCATGTACGAAGACCTCCAGTTCCATGCCGGGACATTCCTGCTGGATTTCGGAAATCTCGGGAATCGACAACTCGCGGGAGAGAATAACGCGGCTCAAGCCTTGAGACTTCCAGAATCGAACTGTGGCAAAGTTGACTGCGTTCGCCTGGACCGACAAATGAATTGGAATCTCCGGCCAACGCTCGCGGACCATCATGATGAGCCCCGGATCGGACATAATCAACGCATCGGGCTGCATGTCGATCACTGGCTGCATATTCTTCAAGTAAGAGCGCACTTTGGCGTTATGCGGAGCGATGTTGCTGGCGATGTAAAACTTCTTACCCAGCCGATGCGCCTCGGCAACCGCGTCTGCCATCACGTCGAGTTTGTTGAATTCATTCTCGCGAACTCGCAGGCTGTAGCGTGGTTGGCCCGCGTAGACTGCGTCGGCTCCGTAGGCAAATGCGTACCGCATCGCCTTGAATGTTCCGGCGGGAGATAGTAGTTCGGGGCGCATCGAGCGATTCTCCGACAGAGCGACGGCAAGACCATTCAAGGTATCGCCCCGAGACAGGAACTGTCGAGGCCCGCGACTACGAGAATTCTAAACCGAGTGAGCTAAAACGATGTGCCTACGTTGAGAACTAGCGATCACAGTTCGAACTGCTTAGAATCTCAAACGTTACATTTCCAGCCGTCAGAAGCAAATGAAGCCCTTCTATGCCGAATTATCTCAAAGTAGTCGCGCGTTGTGCGTTCCTTTTGGTGGCCGCTGCGTCATCACACGTCCTCTCGGCTGATCGCTTTCCGTCACAGACGTGGGAGCGAGCCGATTCTCCATCTGATGTCGGCTGGTCCGCTCCGAAGCTGGCTGCTGCCCGAGAGTTCTCCGAGACGCTCGACACCGCGGCGGTGATGATCATTCAGAATGGTCTGGTTATCGACGAGTGGGGCGCGACGGCCCTGCCGTTGATGTGCCATTCTGTTCGCAAAAGCTTGCTGAGCACCCTTTACGGGATACACGTCGGGGACGGGACAATCAACCTCGACGCGACTCTCGAAGAGCTTGGCATCGACGACCGCGAGCCGTCACTCTCCGAAACCGAGAAGCAGGCGAGTGTTCGCGATCTGCTCAAAGCCCGCTCCGGGATCTATCACCCGGCTCTCTACGAAACAAAGGCGATGGCGGCGGCTCGGCCAGAGCGAGGTTCTCACGAGCCCGGCACCTTCTGGTACTACAATAACTGGGACTTCAATACTTCGGGCACGGTCTTCGAGAACCTGACTGGCCGCAGCATCTTCGAAGAATTCGAAGGCCGTGTCGCGGCCCCTTTGCAAATGCAGGACTTCGTCCGGCGACGCCACACAAAGTATGTCACGGGTGATGATTCGGTTCATCCGGCCTATCCTTTTCAACTGAGTTCGCGCGACTTGGCCCGAATTGGACTGCTGTTTCTGCGCGGCGGTCAATGGAAAGGTACGCAGCTCGTTCCAGCCGACTGGATCACGGAGAGTACACAGTCGTTCTCCGACGCGGGATCGTCGGGAGGCTACGGTTACATGTGGTGGGTGTCGGTCGATGGTCGCCACTTTCCGGGAGTCACGCTTCCAAAAGGTTCGTTCTCGGCACGAGGATATCGAGGTCATTTTCTGCTCGTTGTTCCTGCCTGGGACTTGATCGTGGTACATCGAGTCAATTCGTTTCAGCAGGACACTCGCGTTTCCAAGACTGATTTCGGAGCGCTCCTTAGAATGATCCTCGCCGCCCGGCCGACGGAACCGTTTGCGGCTTCGACGAGCGACGGCACCAAGCAGGCCGAATTCGACACGATTCTGCGGGGTGGGCACGTCATTGATGGCTCCGGAAAGAAGATGTTCCGCGCCGACGTCGCGATTCATCGTGGACGTATCGCCCAGGTTGGTGACTTAAGCAGCCGAACCTCGCGACAAACTCTCAATCTCGACGGTCGAATTGTTGCACCGGGCTTTGTCGATCTGCACAGTCACGCGGCAGCTGGCCTCACGTCAACCGACCCTCTACGTCGCTCAGCCCCGAACTTGGTGACGCAAGGAATCACGACGGTTGTCGTCAACCAGGACGGAAGCGGACCTGCATCGACCCTAGAACAACGCAAGACGATGGAACGGTTGGGGATCGGGTTGAACGTCGTCCAGTTAATCGGACACGGGACCGTCCGGCGAGCCGTCATGCAGGACGACCATCGGCGCCCTGCCACGGACGTGGAAGTCGCGAAGATGCAAGAGCTGATTCGTGAGGGGATGCGGCAGGGGGCGCATGGCCTCTCGGCTGGTCTTGAATATATTCCTGGTCGGTGGAGTACTCCGCGCGAAATGAAGTCGCTCGTCGGTGTTCTCGCCGAATTCGATGGCGTCTATGTCGTTCACGAGCGCGCATCAGGAAGCCAGCCGATGTGGTTTCTGCCGAGTCGCGATGCGAAAGAGCAACCCTCAATGATCGACAACCTCCAAGAGCTGATCGACATCGCTGCGGAGACGAACGTGCGAACCGTGGCGACACACATCAAGGCACGCGGTATCGACTTCTGGGGTTCGAGTCGATTGATGGTCAATATGATTGAGCAAGCTCGCGCCGATGGTCTGCCGCTTTACGCTGATCAATACGCTTACAATACGAGCGGTTCCGATGGACGTATCGTCCTGATTCCCGGATGGCTGTTTGAGCAAGCGTCTACGACAAAGAAGCCCGCAGCCGTTCTGGAAACGTCCCTTGCAAAACCAGAGACCGCCGAAGACGTTCGACGCGACATCGAGTATGAGATTGCTCGTCGCGGAGGCGCGGAGAGTATTTTGGTCGTCGAGTATCCAGACGAGAGCTTCGTGGGTAAGTCGTTGGCTGAGATAGCAAACATGCTCAATTGCGATCCAGTGGAAGCGGCGATTCAGCTGCAGCTAAAAGGTGACGAAGAACGTCGTGGAGGCGCTCGACTGAGAGCGTTTTCGATGTCCGAAGAGGACGTCAAGTACTTTGCCGCGACGCCGTGGACGGCGACATCGAGCGACGCGGGAATCGCACTGCCTGAAGATGGCCCCGTGCATCCACGATTCTACGGAGCATTTCCTCGTAAGATTCGTCGATACGCCATCGAACAAAGTGTTCTGACGGTTGAAGAGGCTGTTCGAGTCTCGACATCGCTTCCGGCGAAGCTTGTCGGTTTGAGCGATCGCGGTCTTATCAAGAAGGGCCTTCAGGCAGATCTCGTGGTCTTCGACCCAGAGCGCATCCGAGACACGTCCGACGCGTTCAATCCGCACAGCTATTGCGAAGGAATTGAGTTCGTCTTTCTCGCTGGCAAGCTGGTTGTTGATAACGAGCGGCTGATCGGCTGTCTCACGGGGCGCGTCATCCAGCGAGTTGACAACTGAGAACAGGCGGTGACCAACACCGGGATCACGGCTACGGTCGCACGCCACTCCAAGGTGCGAATTGCGTCCTCGTCCGGCCGCTGAAACGGTGATCGTTGACGAATCGCTCTGTCGGGAGGCTGGTTCAGGTGGTAACCTGCTCGCAAATCCTTCGACTCACCCCTGACAGTAATACATGTCACGACCTTCCAGTAAGCGGTTGTATGCTGTGGGAACGAGCTTGTGGTTGCTTGCCGCGATAGCAGTCTTCACGTTCGATGGTCCGCTGGCAAGGTACGATGTTAGCCATATTCCCGGAGATTTGCGGCGGCTCGTTGAGCTTTCTGAGGTGTTCGCCCACGGGATGGGCGTGGGAATGATTCTTGTCACGCTATGGGTGCTAGACCGAGATCGTAGGCTGTTTGTACCCCGTGTCGCGTTGCTCGCGTATCTGCCTGGAATTATCGCGAACATGTGTAAGCTGCTTGTTGCCCGATATCGCCCGGCCGGGTTCGACATCAGTGCTGACGCCGCAGCTTCGTTCGTTGGAATTCCAGGGAATACGGAGTCGTGGGAGCTGCAATCGTTCCCTTCTGGCCACACAGCCACGGCAGTCGGTTTGGCGCTCGCACTCAGCAGCTTGTACCCTCGCGGTCGCCTTCTATTCGCTGCGTTGGCGGTGCTCGCAGCGGCACAACGAATCTTGTTCGACGCCCACTTTCTGAGTGACACGTTCGTCGGCGCAGGAATCGCCTGCTTTGTCGCAGCCGTTTTGCGCGACCACATGTTCTGGGATGCGTCCGATCCGAGAGCATGACGTAAGCACCCGGCCATAAATATCTTGCCGTTACTTCAGATATTGAAAATGGTTATGATCCCACCGCGTTTTCCGTCCAATCATCCGATCGTCCAAGCAAGGAAGCTTCGATGTCTCGACCTGCCAGCCGTTTTATCAAGAAGTTGACGAAGAAACAAATCCAACAATTAGAAGTGCAGAAAGACCACGGTGTCACGCCGCGTATTCGCCACCGTGCTCATGCGATCCTGCTAAGCCATCAGGGGACCAGCGTTGTCGAACTTGCCAAGATATTCCAAACCAATCGAACCACAATTAGCAATGGCTGAACCGCTGGGATGCCGAAGGTCTCGATGGCCTTGCTGACAAACCGCGTCCTGGCTCTCCGTCGAAGCTGACGGAAGCTGACGGAAGCTGAACGGATGAGGGTGGTGGAGTTACTCAAGCAATCTCCTCACAATCCCGCTGCCGCGTTGTCCGAGATAAAACGGGAAATGGGCAAGGAAATTAGTCGTTCCACGCTCAAGCGAATTGCCAGGAAGGCGGGATTGATCTGGAAGCGGATGCGTAAGTCGCTTGGCAGCAAGCGGGACCCAAAAACTTCTGCAGCATCAGCGTGAATTGAAAGCACTGAAGATCGAGCTAGTCGAAACGGGCGCACACGACTTGTATTACTTTGATGAGGCCGGTTTTTCTCTGACGCCCAGCGTTCCCTATGGCTGGCAACCCGTTGGTGAGCGAATCGAATTGCCCAGCAGCAGGAGTCCGCAGTTGAATGTGCTGGGGTTCATGCGTCACGACGGCACGCATCTTGATCCTTACGTGACTCAGGGAACCATCGATTCATCCGTGGTGATTGCGTGTGTCGACAGTTTCTGTCAGAACCTAATTCGCCCCACGACACTGGTCATCGACAACGCTCCGGTTCACGGAAGTGCCTCGTTTGAAGCGATGCTTCCCAAGTGGGAAGCCAATAATCTTTTTCTGTGGTTTCTGCCGCCATACAGTCCTGAACTCAACCTGATCGAACTTCTCTGGAAGCAAATTAAGTATCGCTGGATGCCAATTGATGCGTACGATTCGTTGGAAACACTGAGCCAAGCCCTCGATAGCATTCTCGCAGCAGTCGGAAAACAACTCCACATTTGCTTCAAATGATATGGTAACTTATTTGCGAGCGGGTGCTTAGTTAAAGCTGGCCGTTCCGCTAGGGAAGTCTCAGCGGTCGGTATTGTCAGCCATCGTCGTCTCGTCGCGAAGATTGTCCTCGCATTCCAGTTCCATCGCTTTCGGAACGGACAGACGCCAGGCCAGCATCATCGCGACGCCGCCGCCGCCCAGTTTGCCCAGCATGACTGCCGGAATGAGGTTGGGTTGAAAGTTGGCCGTGAAGGAGAGATGGTCTCCAAATAGAAACGCGGCACAAACTGCAAACGCGATGTTAAGGACTTTGTCCTTCGGCCGCATCTCACGAATGAGGCGGAACATGGCCAGGATATTTGCCAGCGAGGCCAGAATCCCGGCCGCTCCGGCCCCTTCCAGGCCTGCCAGTTCGCCAAGACGACTGACGGGTGTTGCCAGGTACTCTCGAATCAGGAAGACCATCGGGAACGCGCCCGCAAGCATGATTCCGATATAGCCAGCGACTTCCAGAGCACGAAAGCGATCCTCCTCATCAGCAATGATTGGATCAAAATGCCAGCCCACCGTGGAGGAGAAGGCCTGCGTGAAATACTCGATGATGCAGCCTGCGAGCACGAGCTTGATGGCCGCGTCCAGCAGGCGGCCGAACACTATGAATCCGCGAATCATGCCGTTGGGAAACAGGCGCAGCCCAAGAGCGATCAGCAGCACGAAAACGATCAGCGGTATCAAATTCATTCCGATCGTGCCAAGTTCGAGGTGCAGTTGAATCGTGGATGGTCCGTCAGTCCTCGGCACGGCACGCACAAAAGGATCGGTCAGTGAGATAACGACCGATGAAATGAGCACACCGATCGGAATCGATAGGATTCCCGACAGGACGCCCAGTGCGAGGTACTTGTGGTCTCTCTTTTCCACCATCGCGAGCCCGACGGGGATCGAAAACACGATGGTTGCGCCGGCCATGTAACCAATCATCATCGCCATGATCCAGCTCTCGCGGGACTCGGCAAGGCGGTCGGCAAGCTGGTAGCCACCCATATCGACAGCGATCAGCGACGTGGCGGCGATCGCGGGATCTGCTCCGACGTAATTCAGGATCGGGCCAAAGACGCTGCCGACGAATTGCGAAAGCAACGGGATGGCCGCCATGATCCCAGCGACAGGAATGAAGATGTGGCCGATCGAATGCAGCCCCTCCAGAAACTCTTTGCCCAGTCCCTTTTCGGGATCGCGGATAGACGCCACGGCCCCGATCGCGGCACACAGCATGATCAACGCAATGACTGCAGTCCCGATGGCACTCATTGTGCATCACCGCCCTCCTGACGGTCTGCCTCCGATTCGAGTAGAGATTCGAGTCGGTTGCCCGCGGCCTGATGGGCAAGGATGTCACTCACCCGTTCAACGATTACCCCGCCGGCCTCCAGCGCGGGGAGTCCGCCGGAGTAGATGTTTGAAATCACGGTAACTTCAAATCGTACATCTTCGTTGCCACTGAATTGGGAGGCGGCAGTCCGCACGGACGGATCAGTGAGACGATAGACCAGATAGGCGGAAAGGCTACGCGAAGCGAGCGCGTCGCCGCCGGGCCGTTCTCCGATCAAGTGAACGATGACGTTTGCTTCGAGCCGCTCGGCGACCGGTTCAGCCAGTTTGACTCGCCCGTAGCGAGCCAGCAGCGGTTGACCGGTCGACACGGTGCGGCCCTTCAGTCCGTCAAGGATCACCGGTAACAGGTCGTTGGCGTTGTGATGCACGGCCTCTGCGCTCAGACCGTCTGAGACCAGAATCTGCACTTGGCAGTCCTCTGGAGACAGCCGGTCCAGACTGGACGCCGCGAGACGCGAGCCGAGTTTAGGCGAGTTGAGATGAGCCTCCTGGTCCGCTGCCTCGGTTTCAATCACTCGAAACGAAGTGATCTTCTCCAGCTCGTCGATCTGCAGTTCGGCGTGAATGGCCTCGCGCCCGATCGCCTGGTTGACTCTCATCTCGCGCTGCACTTCATCCGCGGGTCGCGGACCAGCCGATTTGAAGCTGGGAACTGCGGGCGTCGCGCAGAGCAGCTCGTTGAACTCGGCTTCGGAATCACAGAATTGCGTCGGATCACCCCAGTGAGGTCCGCGAGTCACTTCGCCTTGAGTTCCGCGGGAAAAGATATGCCTGGAAACGGCCCATTCAAGGAACTCTGAAGCGGGAAGTCGGCCGTGTGTCTCGCGCAGCGTTTGATCGTCATGACCGCTCGTGTCGAAGTAGGCGAGCATGCGATCGGTATTCAGAGCGACGTCCATGTAGTAGTTAGCTCCGGCCGCCGTCAGCAGTTCGGTGGCCATTTGCTGGCCTTCGAGAGTGATGTTCGAGTGCAGGGTGTAGCATGGAGCCATCCCCATCGGCAGCCCTAGCAGCTTCCCCATGAAGTGGTCCTGCAGATTTGAGAGAATCATTTCGAAACTGTCGCAGTGCGTCTCAGGTCCGATGAATCCGGTTACATTGTTGACCATGAACGGGTCGTAACGCCGGGCTAGCCCGTAGCAAAGAGCTTCCGTCGTGGTCATATCGATGCCGCTGTGCCTGCCATAAGTAAGCTCGCTGCCTTGTCCGGTCTCGAAGTACATGAACTGCTCGGCCTTCCCTTTGAGAGGTCCGTTCTCGGCCATCCTGCGGTATCCCCGATCCAGAAGATCCACCGAAATGTCGAACTCAAGCAAGTTCGTGCTTTCGGTTCCCGCCAGGCTCTGAAACAGGATCTCGACCGGGGCGCCGCGCTCCAGACACGAAAGTTGCGTCTTGATATGCGCGAGGACACAGATCTGAGTTGGTGCTCCAATTCGGCGGCGCAATCCGTCGAGGTGGTAGAGAAGCGACGAAACACTCTCAACCGTATCAACCGCGGGGTTCACTCCGATCAGAGCGTCTCCTGATCCCAGCGAGAGGCCGAGATAACACAGCAGAGTGATCCCGCGAATGTCATCGGTCGGGTGGTTCGGCTGCAGACGCGAGGAGAGTCGACCTGGAGCCCCCAGCAGCGTACGAGCCGTCGTCGGACGGGAGACTTTCCTGGCGATCAAAATCAACTCATGCACATCGCAGAGCTTTGCCACCGCTGATGCCATCACGCCGGTCAATGCCGAGCCAGCGCGCTCGACTTCACTTTCGGGCGAACGAAGCAAATGATTCTTCAACTCACCCGCGGTCATCGTCGAAAGGGTTGCAAACGCATCCCCGTCAACGTCGTAGTTCACGCGCATGACCGAATCCACGGATCCTTGTTCGTTGGTCAGTGGATGATCGTAGAGATGCTGCAGCGTCAATCGGGATAAGATGCCGCGTGCTGCCTCGCGGGCTGTCTCGCTGGATGCGGCCAGTCCGGCATTTCGTTCACCGGCTTTGCTGTAGTCCGCCGCGCCGAGCAACGCTTTCAAACCCTGGAATGAGAACTGCTGATTCATGCACGACGTGGTGTAGGTCTGGTCGCGCAGCACGTCAGGCACGTGGATGTCAGCGAGCGGCGTCAGCGTCTTCATGTGCGTCTCCCTGGTCATGCAGTCCGTAGAAAGAAACAGGCACGACCTGTTTGTGAAGGCGGCCGATCCGGACGTACTGCGCATGCCGCACGGTGATTTCGTCGACTACCACCAGATTCAACGGCAGCGCTCCCCACTCCGTGATGTAGTTTCCAAGAACTTTACCCACGTTTTCCGTCACCAGCAGGACTAGCGGCTGTTCGGTCGGGAATCTCCGCGCCTTCAGAGTCCCTGAAAGCCTCTCTGCCAGCGAGCGCACTGACGGTCCGTCATCTGTGAGTAATTCGATCCGCACGCAGGCGCCATGGCGAGCTTTCTGAAGCAGCGACGTCAGATTCTCGATGTCTTCATCCGTCGAGTCTGATGCAATGACGCCAAGGATTGGCAAGTCAGTCAACGGCAGGCAATCAGGATTCGGTAGAAACAACGTACCGCCGGAGACCTCCGTGTTGTGACGCAGCAGGCCGTACACGGTGGCGCGACCAGCCGAATGCGGGACAAAGTTCCGAAAGCACTCGGCCCATTTCGAACTGAGCAGCATCCTCGCCAGGTCGATTCCCAGGTCCCCGTAACACGTCGTTGACGGCCACGATTCTCCGCTCAAGTGCGAGTAAATCAGCGCGCCGACTCCACCCGATACGGTGACAATCACGTTGTCAAGACCGTGTGGAATGCTGAGCGGAATCACTTTGTGAAGGCGAGCCGCGCGACTCTCTGCCAAATCAGCCGTGCCCTCGATCGCTGCCGTCAGAAGCGTCACGTAAAAGGTAAGAACTGCATTCACTTCCGATTCCGTCAGGCAATTGCCAACGCCCTTAACAATGCGCAGCTCGGCAAGCAACTCCTGGGCATACCGCGACAGCCGACGAATCCGATAGCTTCCCGGGATGACCTCAATATGGCGAGCGCCAACATACAGACAGCCGGTTCGCAGGACGTTCCCAGCCAGACCCAATGCAAGATTAGTAGTCCCTCCACCGATGTCGAGGTTCACGATTGGCACTTCCGTCTGAGTGCGCGACATGCCCGCACAGCTTCCCATGAATGCCAGCCACGACTCTAGACTCGGATCATCGGCCGTCGCGATCAGGGCATTCCTCAGTTGACGACGAATCGTACGAACAACCGCCGATGCATTTACCTGCTGAGCCGTCAGTCCGGTCAACAATGCGCCGCCTCCGAAAACCTCTTCCGGATTGACCTCTCCACTTGCCAGCCAGCCATCCACATACTGGGCCAACGCGGTTTCATCAAGCCGATTGTCAATCAGCGGCGTAAACACCATCTCGGAGCGGTAAACCTCTTGAATGCCGGTCAAGTCAGTCTTGGCGGTGACCGCGTTGCGCGTTAGCTGTGCGGAAGCGATGACGGCACTGCTTGTTGTGGTGCCGAAATCGAGTCCGACCAGCTTTACTTCAGCAGTCATGTGTTGTCCTCATGAAGGGGTCCCTTTCCCTCGAAGTGCTCCTTTGGAGATAATAGCCTTTCAATTGCGTACACACGATCCCGGCGAAATCGTGAACTCCAGCCAAATGGACAACAACGAACGTCCGAGAAAGGGGTGACCGCCGTACGCAACGCAGGCTGAGAGGTTGAAAACCCCAGCACTGGCGTTCGGTATGATGAAGGCGCCGCGGCGCAGCAACTGGTGCTGCCGTCGTGAGGAAAACACGTGAACAGCTTCAGGGTCATGGATATGCGAAGCTCATCGATTATCGGCCTGCTCAATTTGTTGCTGGTATTGCAGGTGAGCCGTGTCGTTGGTGTGGAGGTCGATCCAGCAGACGCGAAGATCGTCTATTCAGGTCGCTGGGACTTGAGGGAGCCGCATGAACCTAGCTGCGCTTGGCAAGGGTCTTCCTTCAAAGTCGCGTTTCGTGGGAGGTGGGTTTGCGCGACGATTGATTGCGACCGAAATGAGTACGTCCGCATTGTCGTCGATGGAAACTCGGCGGGTTCGAGACGAAGCAAGCTAAAGAAGGGAAGTCAGACGTTGTACCTGGCTCAAGACCTTCCCGCGGGCGGACATCAAATTGAGGTTGTCAAGGAGACTTACAGCGGGCCAGGTTACCTCACGTTGCGCAGTATCGAGGTTCCAGGAGAGTTGCTGCGTTGCGAACCCATAATACGACTGCGAGTTCAATACTATGGCGATTCAAATTTGGCCGGTCACTCCTTAGGGCATGAGAAAAACAAAGGTGGGGCCGAGTTTGCAGGATGCCACTTTACGTTCGCCGGAATTGCATCCAGGATGCTTGACGCGGATTATCAAAACATATCCTGTGGAGGAGCGGGAATTCTTGGGCGCTCTAATTCGGTCATGAACTTCTACGATCGAATCGACTTTTACCAAGCCCAACCGAAGTGGGAATTCACACGATTCCCAGCGGACATCTGCGTCGTGAATATTGGAGCCAACGATATCAAACGCCGCACAAAGACCGAGCTGAAACAGGATTTCAAACAACTCCTGCGGGTCCTGCGAAAAGTCCATCCGGACGCACACTTTGTACTCATGAACGGCTATGGATGGGATCGGAGGGAGCCGGCGAATTACACACACGAAGTCGTCTCAGAGATTGGCGAAGGGAACATGTCCTGCCTGACGTTTCCCTGGCTTTTTAATGAGTGGCATGGTTGCGAGTATGACCATGCAGGTATGGCGAGGACGCTTGTAGAGCATCTAGGCAAAATCAAACCGAGTTGGAAGCAGGTTCGCTCCATGGATGTGATGGACGGCTTTGGCCGAAACGGAGACTTTGCTAACGGCGGCTTCGAACACGTCGCGCCCTTCGGCGGTTTTGGCTGGCGATATTCTGAAGACGGAGCGACACGGGTCTACGCGCCAGGAGACAGTGCTAAGGGTCAGTGGTATCTCCATTTGCCTGAAGGAAAACAGGTCCACCAACCGAATCCGGCTCGGAAGGATAGGAGCTACCGAGTCAACATGAAGCTTCGCTCACCCCACACTACAGGCAAAGCGAGGATAAGAGTTGAATTCCGCGATCAGCAGTGGCGAAACGAAATTGCCAATTCAGCAAGGGAATTCGAGTTTCCATTAACCGATCGGTGGCAGGAATACTCTCTGGGGGTAAATTCGCCGTCGGGGACCAAAGATCCGTCACGTGATCCTTGGCAAATCATTATTCGACTGTTTGCTGATAAGGGCGACATCCACTGTGACGATGTGCGATTAACAGGCTTGGAGGTATCGAAGTAGTCAGACTGTCCCGGGATCCGCTTCGACCGACCGCAGTTTACGGTGGTTCTTCGTGCAGGAAATCGGCAAACTTCAGCGGCAAATACGAGTCTCCAACTCGCGCCGGTGTCCACGCCCTGTGGGACTTGACCGGTTCGAGGCTGGCAGATTGGTGTGTCAGAATGAGGGCGCGACGGGAGCGTGCAAACGCGAGTCCCGGCACGTGCTTGAACCTGCTTCGGTCATCAACACGTCATCGCGACCGAAGCGAAAAACTGCGCCTTACCGGAGCGCACGAGGAGGGTGCACACCGAGGTCGTTGTGGGAGTCTTGCAGGCGACTGCGGTCGGTGTGTCCTTCGTCACTTCGTGAATCGAGGTTGTGCGCTCAGGACGCGTGACATGAGCGAGCAACGGCGGTTGGCGATCTGACTGAGAGCAACGAGTCTTGAAGTGCAACGCAGCAGGGACCGACTTCGGTTCAACTGGATCCACCGCCGAGAGTCAAGTTCTGCATGCTTGCCACTTTGTACTGGCCGCGGTACAAGCGGGTCAGGGATACGTTAGCCGCTAGCAGAATAGTTGCGTTGAGCGTCGGTCGGGGGTGCTTGACTTGCGACGATTCGAAGTAAGACTATCAGAGAACTGACCTTGTAGGTCACATTGCGAGCCTTCTGGACCGCTCCAAGTCCTTTCATCTTGGAGGTTCGCAACGCCACATTTTCCAGAGCTTTCTATCGTAAGCCTCGCCGTTGCTGCTGCGTTGAGATCAACGGAAAGCAGTTCAACCTTGGCGCTGACTAAGGTGAGGCGTTCCTGAAGTGCCACAAGCTAATGGCTTCTCCAGAGCCGACTCTCCAACCTTGAAGTAATCGACCGCGGCCATAGGCCGTGGCTTTGGCTTGCCCCGCAAAGCGGGGCGTAAGTTGGAGTCCGAATTCGCCGTGCCACCCAGCGAGGACGTGATCGATGTCGGCGCGATCGGCGAAGGGCGCTACGGGAGGCGCGATCACCCGTAATGCGATGTGCTGTAGCGGGTAGCGCGTTCACCACATCGGCTAGCTCGAATACTCAAGAAGGACTCCATATGCATTTTAGAATTCCGGCTCTCATCCTCGCCGCATGTTTCACCTCACCGCTGCTCGCCCAGGAGTTGCCTAACATCATCATCGTCTATGCGGACGACCTGGGCTATGGCGACCTGTCCTGCTACAACCCCAAGGCCGCCTACAAAACGCCGCGCCTCGACCAGATGGCGGCCGAAGGCATCCGATTTACCGACGCCCATAGCCCGTGTACCATCTGCTCGCCATCTCGCTACGGTCTGTACTCTGGCCAGCAGGTGCATCGCACCAGCCGCCGCTGCACGGCATTCGAGGGCCCCGGCGGTCCAAGCTACATCAAGCCCGGCGAAATGACGATCGCCGATATGGTCAAGAAACAGGGCTACCGCACTGGCGTCTTCGGCAAGTGGCATGTCGGACTGACGTGGTACGACAAGAACGGCAAGAAACTGGGCGGCGGCTTCAAGAATTCGCTGCTCATTGACTACGAGAAAAGCACCCCGCTTGAAGACGGCCCGAATACCAAGGGATTCGACGAATCGTTCATCACGCCGAACTGCCCGACGACCGACCCGCTGTATGTGTATATCGATAACGGTATGGTCCCGGTACCGGCAAGCCAGCGACACAAACGCGACAATGTCCCCAACCCCGGCGGCAAATGGCGCTGGGACAATGACGAGGGCTGGATGTCGCCCAACTACAAGTTTGTCGATGCCGACCTACTGTTCTATGACAAGACCCTGCAGTTCATCACCAATCACCGAAAGAATCGCGCTGACAAACCGTTCTTCGTCGTCTTCTCCACACAGATTGCCCACGCGCCTGTTCTCCCCGCGCCCGAGTTCGACGGTAAGACCAAAGCCGGGGCGCGCGGCGACTTCGTCTATGAACTCGACGCGCTGACGGGGCGGCTGCTCGACGCCATAAAAGAGCTCGGCATCGACGAGAACACGCTAATCATGTTCAATGCCGACAACGGTCCCGAGACCATGCACGCTGTGTGGATGCGCGAAGATCACCAGCACGACCCTGCGGGCGGCCTGCGTGGCGTCAAACGCGACGCCTGGGAAGGCGGCCACCGCGTGCCCTTTATCGCCCGCTGGCCGGGCCGCATCCCAACCGGCCAAGTGACGTCGCAGATGACCAACACCACCGACATCTTCGCGACGGTTGCCTCCGTCGTCGGTTATACGCTGCCGGATGACGTTGCAGTCGATAGCTACGACATGCTGCCGGTGATGATCGGCACGCAAGAAGACGGCGACCCGGTGCGCCCGCATATGCTGACGCAAAGCTTCCGCTCCGAATTCCAGCTGCGTCAGGGCCACTGGAAGTACCTGGACCACAAAGGCTCAGGCGGCAACAGCTATGCCAAGGGCAGCCTGAAGAAATATGCGATTCCAGAGGCGGCGCCTGAAGCCACTGGCCAACTTTATGATCTAACTGCCGACCGAGGCGAGACCAAGAACCTGTTTTTTGCGGAGTCCGCAAAACGCCGGGAACTGCAAACGCTGCTGGCCAAGCTGACCGCAAAGGGCGGCCGCAGTGCCCCGACTGGGCGAGAACCGCTGGGGATGGAGAATATCCCAAAACTGAAGTAGCGCTGTGCCTCGGCAAAGAGCCCGAAGACGGGATTGTCATTGAAGAATTCCAGACGCATCAAAATGAAATCGATCAAGATGAATAACCCATGAATAGAACATGGTTACTACTAGTCGGCTTGTTGGCCCTCGGACTCTCGACTCAGGCTGTTACTCAGTATCCGGACTGGCAGCACACCGGGTCACTGTACATCATCACGACCCCAGAGGGCGCGGGCCTTCCCGCCACGGCATCCGAGGATATTGCGCTCGATGTGTCTGAGGTGAACGTTAGCAAGATTGCCTAAAAGTCGAACCGCGATCAACGGGCTTGATGACCTACTCAAGTGATTCGATGAGCCACGCCGCGGCATCGCTCTCGCCGCCAATCTGCGTCACTTCGAGCTGGCTGGGTGGAAGACCACTGTAGGCTTTTCGCACTTGCACATCGGTCAAGCGACGATTCAATGCGTCCACCATCGCCGTGAGCCGCAATCGAGTTGGGACGAGGGCCGATGCGATCTCACTGAAGTCGCCTGCATCTAACGCCTGCGGTACGACAGCATCATGGGGAATGTAGACATGCGGCATATTGAGGACAGATCGGTAGCTTGCCAGACCCTGGTGTATGAAGACGGCATCGACATCGTCTTCGTGCAGGGCCATCAGCAGGGCAAGTAGTCCGCCCAGTGGTTCAGGCTGACGCGTCCCGCGAGCCGCGTCATGCGCACGTTGAAATCGGTGTCGGCAGGATTGGGTGCGACAAACGAGTCTCCCCATAACGCAACTGTCGTGGCATCGAGATCATCTCTGTCGCGAAGGTATCTCAAGACACTGCGCAAATCGCGGAGTCGTTGTCCGACAATTGTCTCTCCAAACATCTGCATGTTCACACTGTGATTGACGTCGCCGCTGGTGCGCCCGCGCGATGTGCCCTCCCGCGTCTCGCCGGTGCCGCGTACATCGGGGAGGCACACTGTGATGCCAGCCTGAATCAGCCTGGCAATCGTCTCACTCCGTTCGGCGAGAAACGTTTCCTTACCAGCCTGGGAAACAGCGATTACGACCGGCGAGGGGGAGTTGATGGTTGGTGACAACAGCAGCATTGGGACCGAAATGCCTTCTTCCGTCCCCAGCAGCAGGCGATGCACAATCGTCAATGGCACGAAGTGGGCATCTGCTGTGCTTGCCAATAGTCGTGGCGGCCCATATTCAACCGGGCCGAGCAACTCGGACAACTCACGGCGCAGCGTCGTGCGCTGCGACTCGATCGATTGTGTGCGAAGCCTTTGCCTTGTCGACGCCGCCCTTGAGGCACCGAGTTTCGAAACCATGTATGGGATGCCGGGAGCGGCGAAGCAAGCCAGAGTTATCAACATAACTCTCTCGCCGGATCGCATCGGCGCGGCCATCATTCGAGCAACTTAGCCGCATGCATCAAACCAGCAGGCTTCGCACAACTTCTCCGTGAACATCGGTCAGCCGATACCTGCGGCCTTGATGCTTGAACGTCAAGCGTTCGTGGTCGATTCCCAGCAGGTGCATGATCGTGGCTTGGAAGTCATGCACATGCACGCGATCTTTGACGGCGTTCATACCGAGATCATCGGAGGCACCATAGGTGATGCCGGGCTTGATACCGCCGCCGGCCATCCAAACCGTAAAGGCATACGGATGATGATCGCGGCCCCATTTCGGCCGGTTGTTGATGTCGCCTTGCAGGAATGGCGTGCGCCCGAATTCGCCTCCCCAAATGATCAGCGTGTCTTCAAGCATGCCGCGCTGCTTCAGATCGCGCAACAGGCCGGCGGATGGTTGATCCGTGTCGCGCGTCTGATTGTAAAGTTCTGTTGTGAGGCTACCGTGCTGGTCCCAGCCGGCATGCATTAGTTGTATGAAGCGGACTCCGCGCTCGGCCAATCGGCGGGCCATCAAGCAGTTGTGGGCGAAGGTCCCTCGTTCCTTCACATCGGGCCCGTACATAGCTAGCACGTGCTGCGGCTCTTGCGAAATGTCGGTCAACTCCGGCACACTGGCTTGCATCTTGTACGCCATTTCATATTGCGCGATGCGAGTCTGAATCTCGGGATCACCGAACTCCTGGTATTGCAACTCGTTCAGCTTCGCCAAGTCATCGAGAATCCCGCGACGAATCGGACGCGACATGCCGGCAGGACTCGACAGATACAACACCGGATCGCCGCCAGCTCGGAACTTCACGCCTTGAAACCGCGAAGGCAAAAAGCCGCTGCCCCAGTAGTAGTCGTAAAAGATCTGCCCGCAGGTAGTCCCTTTGCTGACGGATGTCATCACAGTGAACGACGGCAGATTGTCGGTGTCGTTCCCAAGTCCGTAACTCAACCAGGCACCCATCGTCGGCCGGCCTGCCATCTCGGAGCCGCTCAGGAAGAACGTCACCGCTGGAGCATGATTTACCTGCTCGGTATACATGCTCTTGATGAAGCACACGTCGTCCGCCACGCCGCCGGTGTGCTTCATGAAATCACTCACCCACGCGCCGCTCTCGCCATACTGGCGGTAAGGTTCCACGGGTGCGAGTACCTTCTTACCGGTCGGATTCCCTGTCATTGTGCTGAATCGCTTGCCGGCGAAGTACGATTCGGGAATCGGCTCGCCGTGCATCTTCTGCTGCATCGGCTTGTAGTCAAACAAGTCCGTGTGGGTCGGAGCACCGTTCATGAACAGATAGATGACACGCTTCGCCTTCGCCGCATAGTGCGGAAGGGCCGGCAAGCCGCCGACGCGTCCACCCGCGTCGGCGTTCGCCTCTGCTTCACGATGCAATAAGGATGCGTATGCGGCAGTGCCAATGCCGACCGCACTGCGCCCGAAGAATTGACGGCGAGTTTGAAGGGCTTGTTGTTGCGTAAGCGGATTCATGTCCTGCAGTCATCACTCCGGCAAAGCTGGTACGGAACAGGGGAAGTAGGCTCATTATAACAGAAGACAATCAGCGTAAGCTCCGTTTGAGGTGGTGTAACTTTCTTTCTGTACTTTCAACTGTTTGACATTGCCGCCTTGCGTTTCGTGAGCCTGCGAACGAAAGGCAAGGCGGCAAT
>PBSM01000164.1 GCA_002726245.1 Planctomycetaceae bacterium
CCAACGCCAGCTAGCAACACAAACCCTAGTGCTCGCTAGCTGAACAGTACGGACCAATTGATATTGATACGACGAATTGCAAAAGTTCAGTAAGAAGTCGATCGAGGTTAAGAGTGAGAACGCCACACCCACCTTCACGTTGGCTGGGAAGCTCGTGTGTAGCAAATGTGATTTTAGAATCGGAGAGTGCGCCGCCGCCCTGAAGGCCGACGATCTCCAGGTTTTGCTGGATGGCGACGCGGCCAAGGCATTGTTCAAGACCCGCTGCTCTGGTGTTCCCAAAGTCGCGACGAGCGCGTTGACCAAGATTGACGGCAACACCGTCTATCTGAAGGTCTCCAAAATAGCCAATCCAAAGACGCAGGCTAGCAACAAAGAGAAGACTGATGCAACCAAAGCGAAAGAGGATACCTAACGTGCGTCTTGGTCTTGAGAGCTTTGCAACAGGCGTGCTGAGGTCTTCCGCTTCAGCACGCCTGTTTTTGCTTGGGTCGTGTATTGGTCCGTTGATCTTTGCGCGAGCTGTGTGGCCGATAAGATGATCGGCGGGCAGCGCCACTGACAACGCGAATTGCCGGGAAGAGACGTCGCGTCTCTCTGATCTTTGTCTCAAATAGACGGTCCATTCTTGGGGCCCTTCACGTCCCGCGAGTTTGAAACGATTGGCGTGATAATACGCGTGAGCCCGCTGGAATCACCGCCGTTGTTTTGCACCGAATGAAAACGGATTGTCCGTTCGAGTTGGTTACAATGAACGACACCGGCCTGGAGATGTTCCGACAACACGAGGGATGCCGATCATGAATAGATTTCGGCCCGCAACACTGCAGTGGTTCCCCATCCTTTTGATCGCGTCCGTGGTTAGCAGAGGGGCTTTGGGTGGTGAAGATAAGCAGCAAGTCGAAACAAGCCAGGAGCTCCTCGTCTTCAAAAGACACGTAGGCGCCGTCCAGACGTTGGCCTTTAGTCCTGACGGAAAAAGTGTTGCCAGCGTAGGGCGCGATCGCTCCGTGAAGGTCTGGAATGCATCGACGGGAAAGGAACTGTTCACACTCGAAGTTGATTCGGGCTATATCATCGCCGTGGCTTTCAGTCCCGACGGCAAGCGAGTAGCCGCCGGTCAGACCAATAGCGTCAAAGTGTGGGATATGGTCACGGGACAGGAAGTTCACACGTTGCCACCAGGCAGTGAACGAATCACAAGCATTGCTTTCAGCCCGGATGGAAAGTACGTGGCCGTCGCCAGTTGAGACGAGACGGTGAAGGTTTTGGATGCGATGACCTGGCAGGAGGTCTATACATTGACCGGGCATAGCGATCGCGTAAGTGGCGTGGTGTTCAGCCCCGACAGCACGCGGCTGGCCAGCGCTTGCTACGATCGTACGGCGAAGGTGTGGGATCTGACCACGGGACGGGAGCTGCTGACACTTAAAGGACACGCCTGGTTTGTTGAGAGCGTCGCCTTCACACCGGACGGACGCCGGTTGGCCACTGGCAGTGACGACACCACGGCCAAAGTGTGGGATCTCGTCACGGGAAAGGAACTACGAACGTTGAAGGGCCACACCGACTGGGTCACCAGCGTTGCTTTCAGCGCAGACGGAAAGTGGCTGGCCAGTGCCAGTAATGACCACACCGTGAAGGTGTGGAATACGAAGACAGGGCGGGAGATCCTTACGCTGCAGGGACATGCAAATTCCGTCAACAGTCTGGCCATCAGTTCTGACGGAACGCGTCTTGCCAGCTGCGGCGACGACGGCACTGTGAAAGTGTGGAGTACTCGGACATTCGTGGACCGAAAGTAGACAAGCGTCGGATGTGAAATTCGACAACTACAATCGGCGACTCGGCCACACATTTTCGGAGGGAAGCAGTTTTGCCTACGATGGGCAAAAGCTGCCGGTTTCTTCGGTCCCAGCGGCGGAGTGGTCTATACGTCGATGGTCGAACTGTCCGCTAATCTTCAACGGTTAGATCACCTTCTGTGATCATTCTAAAGCCCTTGGCGTTCAAAGTCTCAAGCGCCATGTCGGTGTTATCGACCATCAGCGCTACCGCCGGTTTACCGTGCGGTCGGACGATCAGTGGATAAGCCTGAATGATATTGATTTCGGCTTGCAGCAAGGCAGTACAAACTTGCAGAAGCGGTTGCGGACTGCTCGGGAGTTCGATGCCGACCAGGTCCGATTCGATCATCGCCAGACCAGCTCGTTCCAGAATCTCGCGGCCCTGTTCAGGGTGGCTCAGCAGGAAGCGGACGAAAGCACACTCGGCGGCATCGTTGATCGAGAGAGCTACGATGCGGACTTTGCTGCCCTCGAAACGACGCACTACCTCGAGTAGTTGGCCGACCCGGTTCTCCAAGAACACCGTGAACTGGCGAATCGTGGGGTAATCGCGCCCACGCATTGTCTCGAAACCAACGCCAGTTCCTTCACCAATACTCATGCGCGTGTTTTAGCTAGACAGATCGATTGCTGAGCTGGGGCCCAAGACCACGACACAAATCAACCTAACTATAAGGGGCTTCACGGCTTTGGTCAACTAACGAGTTCTAGCCCGGGTAACTTGTCGCCGCTTTCTCTTTCTCGGTGGCTTCCAGAAAGCCACCGATTTCGCACTGAAAGTCGGTTGCGAAAGAAAGCGATGACAAGTCAACGCACTCTAAATCGAAAAAATCACAGGCTCGGAGAGTCGTCCAACTGACAGAATGGAATCATCTAACTGATAAACTCTTCAGCCCCTTCGGCTCCGCCACCGACGGTGATTTCGCCGGTTTCTTCTAGATGTCGCACGATATCGACGATTTGCTGCTGAAGGGCCTCGACTTCGGACAGCCGAACCTGTCCGAGATACTCCATCTCTTCTTCCAACATTTGACCAGCCCGCTGGGACATATTGCCCAGCACTTTCTGCTTGAGGTCGTCGCTTGCCCCTTTCAACGCCATCGCCCATTGTCCCGTCTCGACGTTCTTCAAGACGGACTGCATATCTTTGTCGCCGAGCTTGGCGATGTCTTCGAAGACGAACATCAGGCGACGAATTTCTTCGACGAGTTCCGGATCATCTTGCGCGAGATTCTCCAAGAGCGTTCGCTCGGTGGTGCGGTCGCAGACGTTCAGCAGTTCAGCAACGGTTGGGATGCCGCCGGCATGCTCGAACGATTGGCTGACGAGTGACGAGAGTCGAGCTTCCAGGGCAGACTCCACTTGCTCGATGATCTCAGGGCTCGTCTGTCCCATATTCGCTATTCGCGACACGACCGCGAGTTGCTTCTCCGACGCGAGGCCGGCGATGACCTGAGCGCCATAAGGGGGAGCCAAATGTGACAAGATTAAAGCAATGGTCTGTGGATGCTCATCATTGATGAACGTCAACAAGTTCTGAGGATCTACCTGCTTCAGGAATCCAAAAGGCAGCGACTCGATCGACTGCTGAACGTGCGCGAGCGTGCCCGCCGCATCAGGACCGAGCGCGCTCTCGAGAAGTGCTCTCGCCGCATCGATTCCGCCCAAAGCTTGTGGGTTGGCATCGGCAAAGGCCAAGATTGCTTCTTCCTGGTCGTGACTAGTAAAACGGCCAAGCTTCGCGATCTCGATCGAAATCGTCTCGACTTGCTTTTCGTCTAACTTGCTCATCACCTGCGAGGCCTCCTGGCTGGGAAGACTCATCAGGACGATAGCGGCGTTGCGAAGATTGCGTGGCATGGACGAACGGCCTTCGCGCCATGGAGAATGAGCAGACGTTACTCGGTTCTATCGTCCAAGAGAATGGGGAAAGTGAAGCGAATTTGCGGGGGGGTTGGCGAATGCGCAAAGCTGGCACTATTCGTCAATCAACTCACAGACTCCCCACTGCCCGAAGTTTTCGTCGATAGCGATCCGTAACCGCTTGATTCGCTGGCCGGTCTTCTGCTCGACATCGTCCAGTAACCGCTTGCCAATGTAGCGGGCGACCAGTTCCGCAGTCGTGTTCGCAACCGGCAGCAAGACACAATCGCCTCGGGGAAACACCCAACGGCGATCTTCAAACGTTACCGCGACCTCGGCTTTACCGGCGGCCACTTTGATCGCGGAGTGTTCGGTCGGCAAGAGCATGTGATGGTCCAGCTCGGTCACAATCGCCTGCAAAGCATCTCGCATTGCGATGAAGTCGATGACGTATTGATTGTCGTCGAGCGGGCCAAAAACATGTACCTCCACGCGGTAGTTGTGGCCGTGCAGACGCTCGCAGATGTTGCCGCCAAAGGTGATAAAGTGAGCAGCGCTGAAAACGAGCTGCTCTTTGCAGAGGCGAACGTGGAACGACTCAGACACGGTTCGGATTCCGGCGGCCAACAGGGTGAGCTGCTATTATACGCTTCGTCGGCCAGGTAGACTGGACCGGCGAGCTAATCATTCGTTCCGGAGTATACACCATGAGATGGCTGCAACACTTGGCATTGGTCCTGCTCGTCGCAACGGCGACCTTTGCGACGATTGTTTCGGGGCACGCATTCCTCGCGGCGGACAAGACCACCGTCACGGAGTTGGCGCCCGGCGTCTTCTTCCGGAAGACACAAACGGAACCGGAGTTCATTGGATGTAATCAGGGCTGGGTCATCTTTAAGGACTTCGTCCTCGTGATCGATGCTAACTTCCCGAACCAAGCCGACAAAGTGCAGGAGATCATTCGGTCTCAGACTGATAAGCCGATTCGTTACGTGTTCGATACGCACTACCACGGCGACCATGCCGATGGCAATGTGCGGTATGTCGGGGCGACTCCAGTTGCGTCGGAGCGAAGCCGTTTGGAGTTCGAAACAAAGGGGATAGACGGCTTCGACAAGTCCAAGCAGTCGCGACCGGACGAATACGGCGAGTTGAAGTACAAACAACCGGACATGTACTTCCCTCACGAGCTCGTCTTTGACGATGGCGAACAGCGAGTGGAATTGCTTCACTTCGGCCACGCGCACACGATGGGCGACGCTGTCGCGTGGCTGCCGAAGCATGGCATTCTGTTTACCGGCGACGCGTGTGTGAATGGAGCATTCAACTATACCGGCGACAGTAATACCGAGAGTTGGATCAATGTTCTGAACGCCATGGATGAATTGTCTGTCAAGACGATCGCTCCGGGACACGGTGACGTGGCCGGCAAGGAATTGATCGCTACCCAGCGTCGTTACTTTGTCGAGCTACGCGCCAGCATCAAGAAGATGATTGATGCCGGCAAATCACTTGAGGAGATCAAGGAGCGTGTCGAGTTGCCGTTCTACGAAGAATGGACCGGCATTAACGTGAAAGAGCGCGTCGAAAACCTCGAACATGTCTATGGCGAGTTGACCGGAGGCTAGATGCTGTTTCGGCTCAGTTCAATGAACTTGGCGGGACCATGTTGGTCAGGATTCCTGCCAAGGTGTCAGTTGGTGAGGCCGTGGCAGGCCCGCTCGTTCCGCTGACGGATGCCATCAGTTGAGGCAAGTAGTCGAGGACATTGCGCAGACGCTGTTCGCTGCAACGACACTCCTCTTCCGCTTTCTTCCGGGCCGTAATGTCGTGAAACACGGCCACGCCGCCTTTCAAATGGCCTTTATCGTCCAGAACCGGTGTTGCTCTTACGGCGACCCATATCGGAGCCGGAAGACTAGCGTTTCGAATCACAAACTCGGCGTGTTCGACTCGCTCGCCGCCGATTGCCCGAACCAGCGGTAGTTCGATGGCTGGACAAGGCGTCGTACCGTCGGCGAGATAGACACCGTAGATCTCCGGCCATTGTTCCGGCTCGGCATCCGTAGTCCCGGCTCCCAGGATCTGCTCAGCAGCTCGATTGAACAGAACTAACTTATAGTTCTCATTCGCTACCATCAACCCATCGCCGACACTGGCGAAGACAGCTCGCAGATAAGCCTCTGTCTGCTGTCGTTCGGAAATCTCTGTCTGCAGTTGCCCGTTTGCGTCGGTCAACTCGTCGGTTCGTTCGCGAATCGTTTCTTGCAGCTCTTCCTTTTGCTCTTCAAACTCGATGCGAGCGCGGCTGCTGTGCTGGCGGTCGCTAAAGTCGTGCGCGATGTAGTCTTCGATCTCTTCCGCGACGAATCGCCACGCTCGTCCGACTTTGCGCCCCGGCAGATCACCGCTACTCGCCAGCCGGTATACCGTATCGCGTGACAGCTTCAACATCGAAGCAACTTCATCGATCGTCATCAAGATCAAAGACATCGGGCTAATTCCTGTTAGTACCAAGCAGTGCCGAACAAACCGGAAAATGACAACTGCTCAAACGTAGCTGACTTTTTACGCAGAGGTTGCGATTACCTCGCCTTTCGAGGAGTTGCTAAGGCGAATCGTGCCGCGTGCAACGATTGTTCCAACGGCCGCGCGAGGAAATCCTCCGAAAGACGGAGAAACGACCGGCGTCCACGAAAGCCTGCGGTACTATTCATTAACTCAACGCTCTTTAACTGCCCCTAAAGACGTTGCTCAGTCGCGATTGGACCATCACCGATATCTGCCCCATCGGTGATGGCCACAACAAAGCCCCCGCTGGCCCTTGTGCTGGCGGGGGCTTTATCGCTTTTATCGCTCCAAGTGCGGTCACTTCCGGTCGGCGCTATGGGTTTCCACGACGAGCCAATCCACTACGATTTAGCTTGTGCCTTCGGAAGCCCTTGTTTCGTGTCCAATCGTGGAGGAGGAAGCCATGAGCGTTCGAATCGCGAGTATCGAAGACGTCCGACAGGCCGAGCAAGTGATCCGGCAGCACATCTCGCCGGTTCCACTGATCCGCTCGTACGCGCTCGAACAGGAATTGAAGCTGCCGGAGAGCCGCCGGGTTTGGCTGAAGGATTACGGCTGGACTCCTGTCGGCTCCTTCAAGCTGCTGGGTGCGCTGAATTGGATGGCCCACAACCTGGAACGCATTGGAGACCGCCCAGTTGCGGCCCACTCCTCAGGCAACTTCGCATCGGGTATCTCATTCGCTGGGATGCGATACCAGCGGCGAGTCATCATCGTGATGCCGGATACGGCACCAAAAGTGAAGTTTGGATTAACCCGTTCGTTCGGCGCGGAGATCCGCACCTACGACATCTCGAGAGACCATGAGACTGGCGAACGCGATCGCTTGACGCGTGAGACCGCAGAGCAGGAAGACGCCGTCGAAGCGTCACCTTATGACGACGCGGACGTGATCGCGGGGAACGGAGTCGGCGGTCTTGGAATTGTGGATGCGCTGAAACGCGAAGGACGCGGCGTTTCCCATTTCCTTTGTCAGGTCAGTGGTGGCGGGCTCATGGCGGGGCATGCGATTGCAGTCGCGGACGGATTCCCCCAAGCCAAGATCATCGGCGTCGAACCGGATGGCGCGACGGACTACTGTCAGTCACTCGAGGCTGGTAAACGTGTTCGCATCGACTGCCCGACCGGCATCTGCGACGGGCTGCTCTCGTACGACGTCGGCGAACACAATTGGCCGATCCTGCAACGACTCGTACCACGAGCTGTTGCCATTCCCGACCACAAGACACAGCAAGCGATGAAGTGGCTCTATGAAAAGCACGGCTTGCGAACAGAGCCCTCGGGCGCAATCGCGACCGCAGCCGCATTGACCGGTGCCGTCAAGTTCGACGAAGATGGCGACGTTGTCATCGTCATTAGTGGCCGCAACGTCGATGAGGTACCGTTTCAGAGCTGGATCGAGTCTGCCTGATCACGGTTTGAGTTCCATGACGCCTCCTTGAGCGTTCGACGCAGCGTTGCCGACCGGTCGTCAGCAAAAGGGAGAGCGCGACGCAAAACAACAACGACGGAGCGAGTTGTACCGCTCCGTCGTTGAAGAAAAACCCTACGGTTGGAAACTGACGTCGGCCCCATCTTGGCGACCAATCAAACGTTCCCAGGTCGTATCGACTTCCGTTTCCCGGATGGCGAGGGTCGCGTATGTGGTCAGTTGATCAATCTCATGATCACTTTCGATCGTGTCCGGTAGAAAATGAACGCTGGCATCGCAGAACAGGAACTGTGCTCCGCCAGGATGCTGGCTGCTATACCCGCGTCGAGCCCATCCACGCGAGGTATAATCACGCAGGTTCAAGCGTGGACGCCCAATCGCAATAACGGCTGAGCGGCTGTCCGGGTTATTACGACGAGTGATTCCAAACACGTTGGCGGCGCCAACAGGGTACAGGATCTTTCGGCCAACTGCTGTTGTCGTGTTGGCCCGCGTGTTCATTTGCCAGACTCTCTCTCCGCCGGCAATCACGTTGCTCGTGCCATCCTGAATCGAAGTGAAGTTGCTGCCGAGATCCTCGACGAAGGCACCTCGCTCGACACCGATGCCGCCATCACTCCACGTGACGTAGGTAGAACTCGACACAACGTAGTTCGATATGGTTGTACGATGCTCAAGCAAATTAGGAACCTGAGCCGACCCTGGACCGATGCGTCGCGACCAGTGGTCATTAAGCGCAATGCGTTGGGCAACCGATGTGGGACAGACGAACATCGGCATCGGTTTCTGCAAGCCGTTCCCGGTAAGGACATTATTGATCCCATTGATTCGCGCCTGGTTCAGATGCCACGGCGAGCCGACAGTTAGCTGGTTGTGCAGCGGGCCTTGCTCCATAAACGGCAAGATCAACGAACCCCACGACCAGAGTGGCCAGTTATCCGAAGCATTGACCGTTCCCGTGGTGATAATGTTCGGCTGATTCGCGGTGATCCAAGCAGGTGGCAGCGTCTTGTAGGTGTCGTGATAGTTGTGCATCGCGAGACCGATCTGCTTGAGCTTGTTGCCGCACTGCATTCGCCTGGCCGCTTCGCGGGCGGCTTGAACGGCAGGTAGCAGCAACGCCACCAAGATGCCAATGATGGCGATCACGACGAGCAGTTCAACCAATGTGAACGCTCCACTTCTTCGACGACGAGAAATACACATACTAAGTCCTCCACTGTTAAGAGAAAAAGAATAAGTCCGCTTTGCCGCAGGCCCACTGCGGCTCGGCATTGGGAGGTTGCGATTGTTGAAGCAATGTCACTCTTTCTTAGGTGCTGCTTCCTCGGCAGGAGCATCCGCAGCAGGAGCATCCGCAGCAGGAGCGTCCGCGGCAGGAGTCTCCCCCGTAGATGGCGCTGCATCACCAGTCGTCGTATCGGCGGTAGGAGTATCGCCGGCTGCAGGCGCGACCTCTCCAGCCTCTGCTTCGGGAGCGAGAGCAGCATCTTCCGCTTCGACACTCGGAGCCGATGCGCCGGAGGTCGGTGCTCCCGGTCCTCCACAGCCAACGTACGTGACAAGTCCGATGAGCGCCCCCAGGCAAGCAAACTGACGAACCGCGAATCGCATCGTAAATCCCTCCAATCCTATGAGTTTGATAAGAACGCGTGAATCGACACACTTCAGGATAACGAGCCGCCCGGCGCGCCGCAACATGCTGTTAAATTGCACAAAATGTTCGATGGCCTTCCAAGGCCGTCGCTCGGCGTAAATCATTAATCGACGGCCTTGGAAGGCCATCGTACGGAACGCCCATTCTGACTAAGAAAGCGTGTATTAACTATTTCCCGATTGCCTGGGGTGGATAGTGTAGTTGAGGTCGGAGCAGAATTGGCGTCGGGTGATGTTTAGTGA
>PBSM01000165.1 GCA_002726245.1 Planctomycetaceae bacterium
TCTTGCTCGCTCTTTCATAGTATCGGAGGAGTGCGATTCTCTCTGACGAGGAAGCGCACGCCTCCGGCTTGCGGTTAAACGAAATGCTCCGATTCTCACCGGCCACGGGATAGCTCACGATCTCCGCGCCGCCCGCCAAGAATGCGTTCGGAACGGTGGTTGCGTAACGGGAGGTGGCATTGCCAAGAATACTGATCTTGTACGAGTATGCGACCCTCAACGGAGGTGAGCATTCGCTGCTCGCGATCGTCGATCATGTCCGACGTGAGGGATTCGAGCTTGTCGCGGCGGGACCTTCGCATGGACCGTTCGCGCGGCGGTTGGCCGAGCAAGCCGTGGCTCTGATTTCGTTTGAAATACACTCGGTGAGCGGCATTCGGCGTTCACAGGACGAGTTGCGTGGCCAGTTGCGCGAAGTTCTTACGGGCAGTGCTCCAGATCTGTTGCATGCCAATAGCTTGTCGATGAGCCGCTTGTCGGGCCCCGTCGTCCAGCAGATGTGCGTGCCGAGCATCGGCCACGTGCGGGACATTGTGAAACTCAGCGCAGCCGCCATCGCGGACGTGAATTGTCACACGCGGATCATCGCGGTTTCGCAAGCGACTCGAAGCTGGCACGTCGCGCACGGGATGTCGGAAGAGAAGACGCATGTCGTTTACAACGGCGTCGATCTGAACAAGTTTCAGCCGCGGCCTGCGACGGGCTATTTACACGATGAACTTGGCTTGCCTCGCTCGCCTCACTTGGTCGGTGCGATCGGGCAGATTGGCATGCGGAAGGGCTTGGACATACTGTTCAAAGCGGCGGAGCGAGTCGTCGAGGGACGCGATGTGCATTTCATCATCGTTGGTCAGCGGCATTCGCAGAAGCGTGAAGCGAGCGAGTATGAAGCGGAACTGCGAAGATTGGCTGGCGATACGCCACTTGCCGGTCGTGTCCACTTTCTCGGGACACGCGACGATATAGACCGGATGTTGAACGAGCTGACTCTTTTGGTTCACGCGGCGCGGCAGGAACCGTTAGGGCGCGTGCTGCTCGAAGGAGCTGCGGCGGGAGTGCCTATCATTGCCACAGATGTTGGAGGGACGCGAGAAATCTTCAGCGACGGCAAGTCAGCTCGAATCATTCCGAGTGAGTCAGTAGATGAGTTAGCCAAGGCGATGGGCGACCTGTTGGACAGCGTGGAGTTGCAACGGGAATTGTCGATGACCGCGCGTCAGTGTGCCATCGACACGTTTGCGGCGCCGTCCGCAGCCGCCGCACTCGTAGAGCATTATCGCGAGTGTTTGACTTAGCCCCGATAAGGTTCAAAGTAGCCATCACGCTCCGCGTGATGAACTGCGGAAGATGAATGGATACTGATTCGTTATGCAAAGCCGAATTGGAAATGGAACGATGCTTCGCCAAGCCGCTCTCATCACGCTGAGCGTGATGGCTACTTTTTCACGCTTCGATCACTTTCCGCCAACGTTGCGGAACACCTCGATAGGCGGCGTAAGTTTGTTCGAGTGGCACGTTGATGTAATGGCTTGTCTTTAGGAACAGCGGCATGTCAGGGAGAGTTCGCCCGCACTGCATCGGCTCGACATAAGTGGTCACGGGCGACTTGGCACAGTAGGAAGCTAAGGTCAGCGGCTGTTCACTCGTCGCCTCCCAAGATTCCTTGGCCAGATGCTCCCACACGACGCCAAGCATGCCTTGCGGGTCGAACGAACCGGGCGGGAAGAGGTCGATTAGCAAAAGGTGATAGCCGTCGCGTAACGCCGCTAACGCTTTGTCCAAGAATGCTTCGACGGTCAGCGTGCTGTGCTTGTTGCCGGGAGAAACGATCTCGATCAACGCGACGATCCGATCACCCGTCGCATGCCGGATGACAAGCGTTCGTCGTTTGTTCAGGTAGAAGGCGGTTTCGCTGGTCGCTTCGAGGGACAAACTTACTTGAGGGGGCTGTTCAGCGACGGCGATCATGCCACCGTTGGAATCCGCGGGCGACGAATCGTGCGGTTCTTCGTTATCGCTGTGCAGCGTCAGCACGTCCGGACTGATGTCCCCCAACCGCTGCTCGCCAAGCGCGTAGTAGCTTCCGGCATTCGACCATCGTTGAGTGCTTCCTGAAGACTACTAATCCACGCATTATGAAAGGCGTGAAATGTTCCGGCAGTGATTCTGGTCCAATCATGCACCGGCATGGCGTATCTCCTGTGCCCCTTAGCAGTATATCACACGTTAGCTTTATTGGTGTTTCGGGACGGCGAGGGATTCGGAACGTTGTCAGTTGCATGCTTGCATTGCCCATCACACGGTCCTTAGAATTGCGGCCTATCCCATTCCCTTAGTCAGGCGGAAGCGATTACATGAGGATGCCCTTTTCGGCGCTGTTCCTATTTGGTCCGCTAGTCATCGTGGCTTTACCGGATTGTTTTTCAGCGGAGCCGTTCCAAGTTGTCGAAGAAACCGATCGGATCACGATCGAGTCATCAACGATTAAAGCGGCGATTCGTAAGAAGGGTTATGTGAGCGGCGTGGCGGGCGGATCCTTCATCGATAAGAAGACGGGGGCGAGGGATCTGGGGTTCGGGCTGGACATTGCCGATTGGATTATGGAGCCAGGTAGTGACGAGGCGTATCGAGATCGCTTGGACGACGAGTTGATCTATCGCTTCGATACGCCCTACCACGGCAAACAACCAAAGCGATCGATCGAAGGCCCGCAGATCTGCACGCAGGCTCGCGAGGTCTCGCCGGAGATCATTCGCGGCGAGGATTTCGTTGCCGTGCGGATGTCGTTCAATTACAAGACGGCGGCGCCTGGCAAGCGGACAGGCTCGAAGTGGACGCAAACGATTGTGTTCCCCGAGGGTAAACGCTACTTCATCTCTAGTGATCGCATTGACGCGGTGAATAGCAGCAACGCAATGTTCCTCCGCATCGACATGCCCGGCCACATCAAGCACGAGAATGGCGATAGCTTCAGCCAGATCTACCTGAGCTATCTTCCACAGACGAACAGGGTTCCTGGATTCGACGGCAAGATCATTCCAGCGGGTTCATTTCGCAAGAACTTTGCACCTGACAAGTGGTTCAACTACCGCCGCGAGCGCATCGAAGAAACAGGAAAATCGCTTCCGAAGCGTTTCATCCGCGCCTACCGAATCCGCAACAAAGGGACCGGCAAGGACGGGCCGTGGTTGGCTGGCATGACACTTGATCCGTCGATCGTTCACGAAGCCTGGTGCCATCAGCGCAGCTACGTTTGCATGATCGAGGAGTTTGGCGGGCGTCCGATCAAGGCCGGCGAATCGTTCTCCGCCGCGTTCGTCGTCGGCTATTTCGACTCGATCGACGAGATGCACCAAGTCTATGACCAGTATGCCGGACACACCAGACTGACGGCTGATCCCACCGGTTGGAAACTCCTCAAGTAACCCACGCCAATGATCCTAGCGCAAGAAGCCGCTCCTTCTCCGAATGCCTTCGTGTTCATGGGCGCCGCCGTGCTCGTCTGCATCTTCATGATGTTCAGTTACACGATGCTTGTCGCCAAAAACTACAAACGCTGTCCGTCCAACCGTGTTCTGGTCATCTACGGCAGAACCGGCGAAAATCGAGCGGCGCGTGTGATCCACGGTGGTGCCTCATTTGTTGTGCCGTTGTTACAGGACTATGCATACTTGTCGCTCGATCTGATCTCTGTTGAACTGTTAACAAAGGGCGTTCGGTTGTCAGACGACTTTGAAGGCGATGTAACGACTACCGTGACCGTCACGATTGGCACGGAGCCTAAGGTGCTTGAGAACGCAGCGACTCGTATGTTAGGTCTGACGCCGGCCGAAATCCAAGTGCGAGCGGAGCAGATGATCGCTGGGCCGCTTCGACAAGTGCTCGGCGGATTGACCGAGTCTCAACTCCGATCGGACTATGACAGCTTTCAAGAGCAATTGACACAAGCAGTCGAGCGACAACTGAATGAAGTCGGCCTCATACTAGCTAGCGCTAACATCAATGACATCACCACTTCTTCGTGAGTAATCTACTTAATGAGCGAATCAAAACCCAAGCCGGCAGAGCCCGAGTGGGATCCTACCTACTTGCATTCATTACGCGAAGTTTATGTGATTATCGCGTTGTTTGCTTTCTTCTGCGTGTGGTCGATCTTCGTCTGCTACAACTACGGCTATCTCAGCCCGGGCGAGCAGCGATCAACAGTGACGACGGTGCTCGGCATGCCTTCGTGGGCATTCTGGGGCCTTTGTCTGCCGTGGCTCGCTGTCGATATCGTCGCCATCTGGTTCTGCTTCTTCTTCATGGTGCCAGACGATCTGGGTGAAGATCAGCCCGACGTCTACGAAGAGATGGCCGGCATCGACGGAAAGGAGACTGGCAATGAATAGTCTCCTATCCCTGCCTTTGTTGGCCCAGGCTCAAGACGGTGCGTCAAACGCGGCGATCGTGTCGTTTTCAATATATATCGCTGCCGTGATGGTATTGGCGTGGTTGTCGAATCGCTTGCTGCAATCGAAGTCATTTCTCAGCGAGTATTTTCTGGGTAGCAGATCACTTGGAGTCTGGGCGTTCGCCTTGACGTTCGCCGCGACGAGTTCATCGGGCGGCAGCTTCATCGGCTTTCCGTCGCTCGTGTATACGCACGGTTGGATCGTTGGACTGTGGATCGGCAGTTACATGATTGTGCCGATCGTCTCGATGGGCTTGTTGGCGAAACGCGTTAACCAAGTTGCGCGCACGACCGGCGCGATCACGATACCTGACGTACTGCGGGACCGCTTTGAAAGCCCTGCGTTTGGTGCCACCGCGACGGGATTGATCGTGTTCTTCATGGTGTTCAACTTGATCGCACAGTTCAAAGGTGGCAGCGTCATCCTGCAGACGTTGTTGTCAGACGTGCCGATGTTTCAGATGGCAAGCGACTCGCTCGCAAACGTCTTGCCCAGCATCCCGATTCTCTCTTGGTCGGCTGACAATCCGGGATACCTGCTCTGCCTGCTTGTGTTCACATTCGCTGTGGTGATTTACACGGCTTATGGCGGTTTCCGAGCAGTCGTTTGGACCGATGTCATGCAGGGTTTCGTAATGGTCGGCGGCGTAGTTTTGATGCTTCCGTTGGCGTTGTACGCCGTGGGCGGGTTAGGAAAAGCGACGCAAGACATGGCGAAGATGACTCCGCCGAACAAAGTTCAACTGGCGTTTTCCGTTGAAACGGCGCGCGACAGCAGTCTGAGCATTCCTGCCAACTCGTGGTTCGTTCGAGGGGCAGGCGACAGCGCGCGTGTGTTCCGTACGGCGGCCCAAGCGCTCATTGTGGCTGGCGAGAAGGCAACTCGCGGCGACGATGACAAAGGCATTCCCGGGATCGAGTTGACATATTCCGGGCACATTCAAAAGCAAGTACAGGAGGCGACGAATCGGCCCAGCTCTCTGCAAGACGTCACGGTTGAAGTGATCGAAAGCGTTGAATACAAGTCAGGTGCCGGTCAGCAGGGCACGTACGTGACAGGACCTGGCCCGCACCCCAGCAGCGATGCAGGCTTTCTGCCATTTAGCCTCGCTGTTTCGTTTTTCTTCATGTGGACGTTTTCGGGAGCCGGTCAGCCGAGCAACATGGTCCGGCTGATGGCGTTCAGCAACGCCAACACTCTGCGTCGCGCAATCTTTACCGTGTCGATCTATTACTCGCTGATTTACTTCCCGTTGGTGATCATCTTCTGCTGTGCAAGAGTCTTGTTGCCGGGCTGGGAGACTGAATCAGACCGCATCATGCCAGAGATGGCAAAGGCAACGACCGAGATCATCAACATGCCGTGGTTGGCGGGCTTGTTGGTTGCCGCTCCGTTCGCCGCCGTGATGTCCACGATGGATAGCTTCTTGCTGATGATCTCGTCAGCCGTCGTGCGAGATATCTATCAGCGGAACATCAATCCGCACGCCTCGGAGAAGACGATCAAGCGACTGACGTACGTGGTCACGATCGCGATCGGCGCGATTGCGATGCTGGCGGCTGTCAGCCCGCCGGCGTTCTTGCAGGACATCATTGTGTTCACCGGCAGCGGGTTATCGACGAGCTTCCTCACACCCGTTGCCTTGATGCTGTACTGGCCGCGATTCAATCATTACGGTGCGTTGGCCGGGATGCTTGGCGGGTTTGGAACTCACGTCACGCTTTACGCCGTTGGCACGATCATGGCTGGCGGCAAGGTGGCGGCGTACCGCCTGTTCGACTTCCATCCATTCATGGTTGGCCTTGTCGCTTCAGTGACAATCGCCGTCATCGTGACACTGCTCACGCCAAGGCCACCAGAGAATCTGGTGCGAAAGTACTTCTACAAGGATGGCGGCGAAGGCTGATGAGGGAAGTCGGAAGAGTTTTGAACAGGAGACAACGAAGGGAACAGAGCCTCCGTTATCTTTGTTTCCTCCTGTTCAATCTTCCTTTTTGTGCCTCGCGAGCCACTCGATGGCCGCAGTTGCGATTCCTTCGTGTCCGCCCTCGAAGATGGTAACGCGACACTTGCCTGCTGTTCGCCGCAAGTGAATCTCGCGGTCTAACGATGCATCGTCCACTTGATCGCTCGGAAGCGGCTTCTCTAAGCGGCCGTCACGGCGGCTGATCTGCTTGATCTCGTCTTCAGTGATCCGTGTTGCTTTCGCTGCTTTCGCAACTTCGTTGAAAGCTTCGAGCGAGTGGCGAGTTGGCACCGAACCCGTATAGCCATCATGAACTCCAGCCGCGATGTCGAGCGGAACGTCGGCCGCGCGGTGCAAGTATATTAGCGGAGATCGCTTGCGATATTGCTCGTCCACAGCCTCACTGCTTCCCGGCGCGCCACCACATGCTGCTTCCATCATATTTCCGTAGTTGCTGCCCACGTGTTTCTTGTGCCAAGCCGCCAGGTCACTGATCCCAACCCAAGCACTCGCCGCAGCCCAAACGTTTGGATGCCGACCCACCATCAACATCGTCATGTGTCCGCCACCAGACGACCCCGTGAGATAGATCCTTCGCGCGTCGATCGGATACCGTCTCTTCGCCCACTCAACTGCATCAAGGATATCTTGTTGAGCCAGCTCGGAGCCGCATGCCGCCGGGTTATCATTCCGTCCCCGGAAGTTTGGGAATAAGTAGATCCACCCGCGTTGCTCGGCTAGATTCTCCAGCGGCTCATTGCGCTGTTCCAGATTCGCGCTCCAACTGTGCAGCGAAACCAGCAGCGGAACCGCTTCACCACTCGGATCGAACCCCTCTGGCAAAATGACGTAGCTGGGCTGCTTCGTGCCATCGGCAGAACTTCTGATTGATACCTTGCTACGCTCTCCCGCATCTGTTTCGACCAAGAGTCCAAACAGAACTACAGAGGCACAGAGAACACGGAGACCAAACTCGCATTTCACGTCAGTAACCTCAATCACGAGCCCACGATCAAAACTCTTGCCATTCAATATACACGCATGCGATCGTCAGCACGACGATCATGAAGAGGGCGCTGCTCCAGACGGGAGTCCAAGGGTTCGGCGTTCTCTGTGCGTCCGAGAGATTGTTGTTGGAACTTGTCTCGGTCTTCTTCTCGGAAAGGAAGTAATCGAACGTTGTCCCAAGCTCGCCGGGCTTTGGGAAGATCGTGTAGATTGGGAGCAAGCCGTAACGATATCCTGTCAGCAAGACACCGAGGCTGGGCGCATACCGCTCCGTCCGGTTGAAGTCAGGCAAGCTGTACTTGCTCAACCGGACAGCGTGTTCGGCAACGTAGAGGCTATTGTCTTTCGAGAAAGCGGCACACGAAATGTCGCCTTGGCCAGCAACGCGAGCCTGTGTGATCTCGTTGGATTGCGCATCGTACAGCCAAAGCTTGCCGGTATGGAATACGATGGCGAACCAGCGGCCATTGGGCGAGGCGGTTACAAATCGCGGTTGATTTGACTCTTCGGGATTCGCGGACAGACGCTCCTCGAACGTCTTCAGGTCGAGTGCTTGAACGCGACCATCGTTACGGCCCAACAGTACCGTCGAACCGCCCAGGGCCATGACAACCGGCTGACGCTCTTCGCCGTCTAGCTCATGTTCTGCAAATGGCTCATAACGACGACGATCGTTTGCTTTCAACAGTGTGATAGTTCCTCGCGTGTACAACGCGAGTTCACCCGTCGATTGGTTCATCGACGCCGTCGCCGGGTTTGTCAAGACAATGGCATCTTCGTCCCTCGGGCCAACGTTCTCGATGGGGCCAGCGGTTGGCAGCGGCAACTCGAAGCCGAACAACTCGATAGGCTTTTGTTCCTTAAGCGGATTGTCGGTTATTCGAAACACGCCGACGCGGGAGACAAGCAACACGCTGCCGGTCGGTTCTTGAAAGATGGCCCGTGTACCGCTGGGCGCGTTGTTGTCGCCTTCAGGTTCCCAGCCGTCGCTACGATCCGCCGCAACCAGCTTCGCACTGCCGGGCGGCTGAATGGTTAGCTGTACGGAGACCAGACGGTCGTTCTTGGAATCATAAGCCGGACCGACGGGCGCCAGGCTATTGCGAGCTTCAGGGGCGAGCAACATCGGGAAGCGAGCTTGCCGCTGAATTCGCGAGACGAATACTTCTTCCCACGCGTTGCCGGAGGCATCCCACTCGTGTGCGATTCCAAGCTCGTTCACGGCGATCAGTGTGTCGCCAGCTTCGAACACTTGCTTGATCTTCGCGCTGTCCCACAGTGTGTTCTCGAACGCGAGTTTGGTAAGGCCGACGGAAAAACACGCCAGCCAGAACAGAATCGTGACGACAATGCAGACGATTGGGCTCCGATAGATCACGCCGGCCAATGCCGAGACGGAGTAGTAAACGGCGAAAACGAAAAGGTAGATCGGAACGCCCAACAGCAGCTTCGGCTCCCAAACGCCAAAGCGGCTGCCGAGGATCAACCAAAGCCCCGCCACCAGATAAGAAGCACAAATGCCGATGAAAGCACATCCGCCTAAGAACTTCGACAGAAACAGTAGCCATCGCGAGATCGGCTTGCTAAGCAGCAGGTGCAGCGCTCCTTGATCGAACATCTGTGGCACGATAGGAGCTGTGACCAAGATCGCGACAATGACTCCGATCGCTCCGACGAACCAATTCATCACGATTGAGACACTACTCTGCAGCGTCTCTTGCAACACAGCACCGCGAAGCGGGAACGGATCGGCGAAGTCCCACCAACCGTACTTCGACTGGATCGACGTCGGTGGGCTGCCGCGAACCTCATCAGGAAAGGATGCCTCAAGCAACAGCCGATTGAATCGCTTCACTTCGAGTTCGCTCAGTTCTTCGATATCCGAACCACGTAAGTCTCGGAGCTCTTGCGAAACCATGGCCACGTCTTTGAACGAATCAGGTTGGTAGAAGTCGCGATTCCCGAGCGTTTCGTTCAACTGGCCCCGGAACTTCCGAAACGCTCGGAAGAACGGGCCCGGATTGGCTGCGTCGCTGTCGATTCCCGGTATCGCAACGGTCGCGAGTTGCTTTTGCGTATCTCCGTCCAGCGATTCCCAAATGCGCTTCGCGGGAGTGGCCTCGTCACTCTTTCCCTCATCGCGAACCTTGTCCATCAACTCCTCCCAAGGCCGAACGTCATTGTCGCCCAGTTCCCACGTAAGAACTTCGTGGTAGCCGAGCGGCGCGATCGCAAGCAGGAACAGTGTGATCAGCACAAGAACAATCCAGAGCACTCGCGACGCAAGCGCTTCGCGGAAGGAGTCTTTGATGATGGCGAGGTATTTGGTCATAGGAAGGAGGAAGCGGGCCGTTGGTAGTAGCGAATAGAAGTTGGCACGGCTAGGTCGTAGAGTCGCCGCCGGAAAACAACCGCAAGAAGGCGTCTTCGAGCGTCAAGCGTCGTGGTGAGAGGCCGACGATGCTGACGTCGCTTTTCCGTAGGTCGTCGATGCACTGATCGATGGCAGATTGGTCGCTCATGCGAAGCCGCAAACGATGCTGCTCGTCGCCGGCACTGTCCCATTGACCGATGGTGCGCTCGCCGAGAGCTGCTTCGATGGTCGGTTTTCCGCCCGTGAGCGTCAGCTCCAACTCGATACCTTCACTCTGATCAGGAGCGATCTCATCGACCGTGCCCAGTGCCTTGACGATACCGCGGTCGAGGATCGCGACGCGGTCGCAGACGAGTTCGACCTCTTGAAGCATGTGACTGTTGAGGAAGATCGTTTTGCCTCGCCGTTTCAAATCGTTCAAGACGTTTCGCACATGCGAACGCCCGACGGGATCGAGTCCATCCGTCGGCTCGTCGAGGATCAGCACCTCGGGTTCATGAAGCAGTGCCTGAGCCAAACCCAATCGCTGCAGCATCCCCTTGGAGAACTTCTTCACCGACTCGCGAGTCCGGTCTGCCAAGCCGACGCTCTCCAGCAACTCGTCACGGCGGGACTTGATCTCGCTCCGGCCGAGTCCACTCAGCTTTCCGTAATACTCCATCGCCGTGTTCGCCGTGTGATGGTTGGCAATTCGCAGATTCTCGGGCAAGTAGCCGACTTTCACACGGCTCGACCGATCACCCGCCGGACGACCGAGCAGTCTCGCGGAGCCGCCATTACGCCGCACAATGCCCAAGAGAACTTTGATGAGCGTTGTCTTACCTGCTCCGTTAGGGCCCAGCAGCCCAAAGATCTCACCTCGGCCCACTTCGAACGAGACGCCCTTGAGTGCTTCGAATCGCTTCCGGAAGAGACCATTACAGTAGGACTTCCGCAAGTCCGTCACTTGGATCGTAGCGTGTTGCTCCATGTTGCTGACAGTCTATTCGTTGTACGTCGTTAGAACTTGGACGCTAAGCATACCCCAAGCGTTGTCTCAAAGTTTGCCAGCAACAGACACAATTTGTCGCGATGTTCCGCGAGCCCGTTGTTCGTTGGGGCTGACACAAGCTGTTTGGCGGTAGCTTGCCACGGTATAATCGAGACGTTGTCCAACTTGTTTCGAGGAGCTGGCGATGAAGAGCCCGTTTCCGGGAATGGATCCGTATTTGGGATCGCACTGGCGCGATGTTCATTCGCGGTTGGTGATATACGCCGCAGATCACTTGCAGTCATCCCTACCGAGTGATTTGCGTGCGCGGGTTGAGGAGCGCGTCTTCGTCGAATCGGAGCTAGGCCAACGAGGTGTCTTTCCGGACGTTCGAGTTGTCGAACGCCCCCGGCAAAGCGGCGAAGCTGTTGCCGTTGAAGAAATCACCGCGACCGATCCGTTAGTCACCCACCTCGCCGACGAGCCTGTCACGGAAGGCTACATCGAAATCGTAGACGTCGGAACCGGGAATCGCGTCGTGCCTGCGATCGAGTTCATCAGCCTGGCGAACAAGACACCGGGTGAAGGACGGACTCTCTACGTTCAGAAGCAACAAGAGCTGTGGGGCGGCGGTGTTAACTTGGTGGAGATCGATTCGCTCCGAAAGGGCGAACGAGTCTTTTCGATGTCGGAGTATCGTATTCCGCCACAATACCGCACGCCGTACCAGATCGTCGTTCGCCGCAGTTGGAAGCCCATGCAAGCCGAGTATTATCCCGCTTCACTTCGCGAGCGATTGCCGATCATCTCGGTGCCGCTGCGCGAGACGGACGACGATGCCAAGCTCGACTTGCAGGCTCTCATCGAACAGTGCTATCGCAACGGAGCGTATGACGATCTCAACTATTCCGTCCCCGCCAATCCGCCGTTGGAAGGTGATGACGACGCTTGGGCAAGTGCGTTGTTGGGTGAAAAGGGACTCCGCTGAAACACATCGCGAGGCGAGTTGCTAGTGTTCGAGCGACGTTCTCTGAAATGGCCAATCACGCTGGGCGTGATGATGATCGTGCTGCTGGTCTTGATCCTCGTCGGTTGGGTGTTGCTCACGTTATTCGGACTCGGGACTGCACAGAATTGGGGCTTCTACCTGACGCTGTTGGCAGTCGGGACGACTTCTCTGGTACTCGTGTTGGTCGGCGTGGTGATGTACCTCACTTTATCCGTCAAGGCGATCAACCTGAATCGCCGCCAGTCGAACTTTATGGACAGCGTAACACATGAGTTAAAGTCTCCGATCGCGTCGTTGAAGCTGTGCCTGCAGACGCTGAACCGGCATTCGGTTAGTGCCGAGGAGCAAGCGAGTTTCTTCCGCTTCATGCTCGACGACGTCGAACGATTGGACCACTTAATCAACCATCTCCTCGATGCAGCTCGCCTGGACCGCAAGCCGACGGACGCTGAGGTGGAGGAGATCGAGCTCAGCGAATTCCTGCATCAATGTACCGAAGAGGTCCGGCTTCGTTATCGATCGTCTGAGGAGGCCGTTACCGTTCATACAGAGCCGAGCATCGTCTCAGCACGTCGCGTCGATATCGCTATGATTTTTCGAAACGTCATCGACAACGCTTTCAAGTACTCAGACGAGTCGCGCCAAGTCGAAGTCGTCTCGCAAGTCAAAGATGACCGCGTGATCACCGAAATCAAAGACAACGGACGTGGTATCCCGCATCGCTGGCGGCGGAAGATCTTTGCCAGATTCGTGCGTTTAGGAGTTGAATTGGAGCGAGAGAAACCAGGCACTGGCTTAGGACTGTACATTGTTGATACGCTCGTTCGACGCCTGCGAGGAAGGGTTCGCGTGACTGATCGCAGCTCCGGAGCAGGAACGACGTTTGAGATTAGTTTGCCGGGACGACGCGCAAACGGGAACGAGGACTCAGCCGCGCGTGCCGAGCAGAACGTAAAGCCATCCGTTTCCGCAACGACCGTTGTGAGCAAGTAGCCTCGATATGTCGGAAGCAAAGCACATTCTAGTTGTCGAAGACGAAGAGCATCTGGCTGTCGTTATCAAGTTTAATCTTCAGGTTGAAGGCTACCGCGTGAGTACCGCCAGTAATGGTGCGTCCGCATTGAAGCTGGTTGAAGACTACCCAGACGATGTGCATCTTGTTGTGCTCGACCTGATGTTGCCGGGAATGAGCGGTTACTCCGTTTGTGAAAGCCTGCGGGAACGCGGCAACGACATGCCTGTGCTCATTCTCAGTGCGAGAACCTTGACCGAAGATCGGACTCGCGGATTTGATGTCGGAGCCGATCAGTATCTGAACAAGCCGTTTGAGCTCGATGAGTTACTTAGTCGAGTGAAGAACCTGCTCGGTCGGTACGATCGGCGAAGCGGAGCAAAGCCTCTCGCTGAAGGACGAACTACGTATTCTTTTGGTGACGCAACGATCAATTTCGAAACTTACGAAGTGGTTGTTGACGGAGATCCGGCGAAGCTTACCGCACTGGAAATGAAGTTGCTTCGGTACTTCATCGAGAACGAAGGCCGCGTGATTAGTCGCGATGAACTGTTGCGCGAGGTGTGGGACTTGCCGGCGACTGTTGCTACGCGTGCCGTCGATCAGTTCATTCGTCGGCTTAGAAAGATCTTCGAGCCTGATCCTGCCAACCCGCGGTACTTTCTGACCGTTCGCGACGCGGGCTATCGATTCCTTACCGACGAGACGCGGGCGTCGGAGAATACAGAACCGTAGCTTGCGATTACTTCGCCGCGTCGGTCATGTGCCGGCTCGGTTGGGCAATTAGCTTGCACAGATGCTGCAACCACTTTGCTGCAGTTGCACCGTCGATCGCGCGATGATCGAACGTAAGACTCAACCCCAGCACATCTCCCGGAACGACCGTGTTGTCTCGCACAACTGGCTCGCGCACGATTCGGCCGACACCGAGGATCGCCGACTGCGGCAAGTTGATGATCGGCGTAAAGAAGTCGATGTCGAACATGCCAAGATTGGTGATCGTGAACGTGCCGCCCTCTAGTTGGTTTTGCGATAACGTACCGGTGCGAGCTTGTTCAGCAAGCGAGTGAGATTGTTTGGCAATCTCATCGAGCAAAAGAGAGTTGGCGTTTTTGATGACCGGTGCCACGAGGCCGCCTTCGATATCGACGGCCACCGCAATGTTGATCTCGTCGTAGGTGAAGACACCGTTGTTCCGCCAGCAGGCATTTAACTCGGGGCACTCCGGTAGTGCTGCTGCTACGAGTTTCACGAGGATATCGTTGTAGCTCGGGACACCATTCCAAGCGGACTCCGCCTTCCGCTGCTCACGCAGACCGACCAACTCCGTCGCATCAACTTTCGTTGTCAAAGTAACCGGAGCTGTTTGTTGCACTCCCGCTAACATGCGCTGAGCGATCGTGCGGCGGATCCTCGAGGCAGGTTGTTGAGTGCCGAGGGCCGTGGACAAATCCGCCCCCGCTGCGTCAGGCTGGGCGTGCTTCGCAAACGCCAGCACGTCCCGTTCACGAATCCGACCGTTGCGGCCAGAGCCGCTGACACTTGACCAATCGACTCCTAACTCGCGTGCCTTGCGGCGAGCGCGGGGAGTGACTGCGACGCGCGAGCCAATTCGTCGACTCAATGCATTCGTTGGCGGGTGTGTTTCGGTTCTCTGTCGGTCGTCTATTGTGGCACGCGTTTCCGAGTCGGCCGCCTGTAAGGCGCTCACGTCAACGCCAAGTTCGCGAGCGCGGCGACGAGCCGCCGGGCCGCCGACACGTTTCGCCCCAGCGAGCTTCGACACAGACCGCGTCATTGAATCGGCTGACGAATTGCTGCGCGCAGGTATAGCTTCGCCTTCGGCGAGCAAATAACCAAGCGTTTGCCCAACCGCAACCGTATCGCCCGGCTGCGGCGTGTCCGCCGGAAGGTGAAGGATTCCTGAGTCGAACGACTCGATCTCTTGCGACGCTTTTTCGCCTTCGAGCACGAAGATCATGTCACCAGCGTTAACCTGTTCGCCATCCTTCTTCAGCCACTCGCTGAACGTACCTTCATCCATCGACCAGCCAAGACGCGGAACTACGATTTCGATGGGCATGTGTCATTGGTTATTAGTCACTAGTCATTAGTCATTGGTCATTAGGAAAGACGATTCATGTTCTTCCCAATGACTAATGACCAATGTCTAATGACCAACAACTACTCCTGTAACAATTCTCGAATCGCTTGCACAACATCCTCCACCTGCGGCACAATCGCTTTCTCCAACGTCGGAGCGTACGGCGTAGGGGTAAATGCACCGTTGAGACGTTTGATCGGGGCGTCGAGATCGTCGAAGCCGGCGTCTGCGATCTGCGCCGCGATCTCTGAGGCGACGCTACAAGGTTGAAACGCTTCATCGACGACAAGCACTCGCCCCGTCTTGGCCACCGATTGCAGAATCGTTTCGGTATCGAGCGGTGAAACGGTGCGCGGATCAATTACTTCGATCGAGACCCCTTCGGCGGCAAGTTGTTCGGCGGCTTTGATCGCGTGGTGAACCATCAGCGAGATCGCGACGACCGTTGCATCGGTGCCTTCGCCAACAACTTTGGCCTGGCCGAAGGGAATCTCGTAATTCTCTTCCGGCACTGGACCCTTGATCGCCATTAACTCGCGATGCTCCAAGAACAGAACCGGATCATTGCACTGTAGCGCATGCGCGATGAGGCCCTTCGCGTCGTAAGGCGTCGATGGCATCACAACTCGAAGACCGGGGATGTGCGTGTAGATTGAGTGATACATGCCGGAGTGATGCGTCGCCGCCGAATGCCCGATTCCACCGCAACCACGCAGCAAGATCGGCATCTTCAACCGGCCACTGCTCATGTATTGCATCTTAGCAATCTGATTGATCATCTCGCCGAACGCATCGTTAATGAAATCGATGAACATGAAGTCGATAACCGGCCTCGCGCCCGTCGCCGCCGCGCCGCAGCCAAGACCAACGAAACCGCGCTCGCAAATCGGCGTGTCGCACAAGCGATCGGCGCCGTACTTGTCGTAAAGGCCTTCCGTTGTCATAAAGTTCCCCCCGCGAACGCCGATCCCCTCGCCCATGACATAAATGTGTGGATTCTCGGCCATCGCGTGGTCGAGAGCTTCGTGAGTAGCCGCGACGAAAGTCGTTTCGCGAGTGCCAAGTGCAGGGGCAGCAGGCGGTGGTATCGCGACATCTTGGCAATAAGCATGTGCGGTTGCTGTGGCTCCCGACGGATACTCGCTCGCTTCCGCGAACTGATGCGACTCCTCAATCAGTTCGCCAATCTCCTGCTCAATCGCATCCAATTCGTCAGCGCTCGCCGCACCTTCCTCGACGATGTGACTTCGCAAACGCAGGATGGGGCAACACGTCTTCCATTCTTCTACGTCCTCCTTGGTGCGATACGTGAAGTCGCCCATCCCCTCGGCGTGGGCTCGTGTGCGATACGTCTTGCACTCGATCAGTGTCGGACCGCCACCGCCGCGTGCCCGCTCGATCGCTTCGCCTGCGACGCGATTGATTTCGAGAACGTCGTTGCCATCAAGTTCAAACCCGGGGATGCCATAGTTCTCCGCACGACGGCCAACGTCAGGGATACCGCTCGAATAGCTGAAGGGAACTTCCGTGGCAAACTGATTGTTCTCGACGACAAAGATCACTGGGAGGTTCCAAACGCTGGCCATGTTCAGACCTTCGTGGAACGCACCATTGTTAACCGCTCCGTCACCGAAACACGCCGCCGCAACATTGTCTGTCTTCTTGATCTTGAAGGCGTAACCGCCGCCACAAGCATGCAGAATGCAGGGCCCGACAATGCCACTCGTCCCCATCATGCCGATTTCCGGCTTGAACAAGTGCATGCTGCCGCCACGCCCTTGCGAGCATCCCGTCTCGCGACCGTACAACTCCGCGATCAGCTCTTTCGGATGCAAACCCTTCGCCAGTGCATGGCCATGCCCGCGATGTGTGCTGAAGACAACATCTTCGTTACGGAGATGAGCGAACACGCCCGTCGCAATCGCTTCTTCGCCGACGTAAGTATGACACGCTCCGTGTACCAAACCGCGTTGATGCGACTTCGCCAGCCGCTCCTCACACTGACGAATGATCTGCATCGTGCGGTAGAGAGAGAGAAGGGTCTGTTTGTCGAGTTGTGTCTTTGTTGATGTTGACATGTTGTTTTCTGACAACCACGAAAGGCACGAAATAGACGAAAGAAGATTTATGACAGAAAAACGGGCGACAGAAAGATGTCAGACATGATGTTTCCGTCCTTTATCTTTCTGTCTCGCTCTCCTCACTTTCGTGTATTTCGTGCCTTTCGTGGTTCCCAATCCTATTCCTTAAACACTTCACTTCCCACCGAACCGCCCGCGTTCATCGCTAGATTGCCACCGTCCATCGGAATGATTGCACCGGTGATCCATGACGAGGCATCCGACGCGAGAAAAACCGCAAGTCCTTTGATGTCATCAGGGCTCCCAAATCGACCGGCCGGAATGCCGCTCAGAAAGCGCTCTTTGATGCGAGGGTCCGAGTCGATCCGCTCTTGCAAGCCAGGATTCAAAACCTGAGCGGGCAAGATCGAGTTGACTCGCACGCCGCGGCCGCTCCATTCGGTACTCAGCTCGCGCGTCATCTGCACGACCGCGCCCATCGCCATGCTGTACGCAATGTGCCCGCGGCCCATGGCGGTGATGCTCGCCAGCGAACCGAGATTCACGATGCTTCCTTTGCCAGCGGCTAACATGCGACGTCCCGCTTCCTGACACATACAGAATCGCCCGTAAACCAGATTCCGCCACGTCCACTCGACTTCGTCCAGCGAGATGTCTTCCGGCTTTTTGCGGACCGCCTCGCCGGCGATGTTAGCCACGAAGTCAATCCGACCGAACTCATCATCGATCCGACCGAACATTGCACGAATGTCTTCCGGACTTGAGATGTCACAGTGTACCGGCACGCCTTTGCTACCTAGCAACTCGATTTCGGTAGCCGTCGCCTGTGCACCCTCATCGTCAATGTCGGCGAGCACAACACTTGCACCAGCCTCGGCCAAGGCGATCAATGATGCTTTGCCCATACCGCTGGCGGCACCCGAGACAAGGGCGACTCGCCCAGTAAGATCAAACAGGTCGGGTGACATAGGTCTCTCTAGTCCTTCACTATTATGGGAAGTTTTGAATTGCGCGCATAATTGGTATTAGCAAAAACGCGGCCCTCCGCGATGGTGTGATTGTTATGAGATCACTCCGCA
>PBSM01000166.1 GCA_002726245.1 Planctomycetaceae bacterium
ACCGCCAACATTGCCGCCTTGCCTTTCGTTCGCAGGCTCACGAAACGCAAGGCGGCAATGTCAAACAGTTGAAAGTACAGAAAGAAAGTTACACCACCTTCGAGAGGGCAACGCCGGCGGTCTAAGGCACCTGCGGGTGCTTGATGCTGCCTCGCCTTCGGCAACGGGTTAAACGAGGAAGTTATTTCCGAGGCATCCCTATGTCCAGAAGTCTTCTTCTTCGCCAAACGGATCGCTGTCGAGTAACGACAAAGCTTCGTCAGTAACGTTGTCGCTTTCGGCGAGCTCGTTCAACAGACGTTCCTCCATCGACGTGTCACTTGCAGTTCCCGGCTCGGCCAGATAGTAAGCGTCGATCGCTTCCACCTGGTCCGTCGTGCTGGTTGCCGCAGCCCGTCGCGTGGATGTTGGGATTATCGACTGGTTGTCGCGCTGATCTACGAGGACCGGCGTGGTAAGCTGTTCCAACTCATCGACCGGGAGTGTTGAGGCCAGAGTCGATCCTTCACCTTCCGCTTGCACTCCGCCGCCTTGAGGCAGATGCGGGCAGAAACCGGGATCCGTCGGATTGTTGAGGCAATTGATGATTGCCAGCGCGTCGAGAGCGGTGAGATTACCATCGCCCGTCGTGTCCACCATGGCGTTCAGGGGCAGAGGATTAGGATTCGGGTCGAGAGCACCCGTCACGGTGTTAAAGCCTACTCCCTGGTTGATGAAGTTGACGACGATCAACGCGTCCAGCGGGACGACAAACTGGTCGCCGTTGACGCTGAGCGGGTTGGCCGCATTGTGCCACGGATTGCTGGAAACGGTGATGATGTAGTCTTCGACCTCGCCGTCAACAGCCGCCCCAACTGGGCCTAGTCCGCCGGCACTGCTGAAGCGGTAGCGAGCCACTGTCGATCCGGAGAATGCACTGCCTGGCACATTGACAGGAAGCTGATTCGGACCCGGAACGAGAGCTTGACGGTTGAAGATCTGCTCGCCGACATCGTTCCAGTCACCGTCTTGATTGAAGTCGATCCATGCATCGAGGAACCCGGCTGCGGATGCTGTAACTTGGACCGAGCCGCCAAAGCCGCCTACAAATGGCTGTACGATTTCAACGCCATTCTCGTCATCGAAGCCATCGTTATCGTCGCCATCGGCATTGATCGAGACCTGACCATCGAAATCGACATCGACACCGGTGCCAAGGAAGAAGTCTCCGACGACTTCGTGGCGAGCACCATTGTCCGCCAGCTTGGTTGGATATGGTGCGGGAGCATCGCCGAAGTCCACGCCACTTCCGATCGCGACGGTGAACCGCGTCGTACCATCCTCGCGGTTCGGTTTCAGAGGATTGCCAGCGATATCAACGATGTCCGATCGCACGAATGTGGCCAAGCCGCTAACGTTCGAGACGCCTTCGATGTTGATGTCCTCGCCGCGCGGTGTCACTGTGACGTCGTCCAGTAGTCCCGTCGCATCGGCGATGGTGATAGCGGCGGCGATCGAAATCGCCATCTCTTCTTGACCGAAGAGCGGCGTACGCGCCGGCACGCCGACTGTGAAGAAGAAACCCGTTTGGAAATCAACCGGCACGTGTGCGGCTTCGCCGGGACTGCCGAGTTCGACCAAGCTACTGTTGCCCAAATCGACACTATGCTGTGCAGTACCGCTTAGACGGATGATGCCGAGACCCGCATTGCTGGGATTGAGGCCAACGTTCCCGTTCCGGATCGCGATGGCAATCGCGTTGGCGAGCTGATCGGCGGTCGTTCCCTCATTGAACTGAACAACGATACGCGGATGCGAATCCGGGTCGTCGGAAGCCGTGACGCCGTCGGTGTCCAATTCAACGGTGAGAGAATTCGTGCCATTCGTTATCGTGAGCTCTTCTCCATCCAAGATCTTCTGGAGGTCAGGCGCGCCAGCGAGTGTTGGGATTCTCAAACTCCATTCTGGAGCGGCCCCTGGTTCGCCCGTCAGGAGCAGGGCGGTCGTTGTCGGATCGGCTTCGATGAAATGAGAGATCTCACCGCCGACGTTGATCAGTCCATCACTTAACGCCACGTACCTTGGGTTCAGTCCAAGGTTGGCGCCTTGGAGGGTTTGGACGATCGTCTCGGCGATTTGTTCATTAGTCTGGTCGAAGCTGATCTGGATCGGCTGATCGCCCGTCGTGATGTTACCTGTCGATGTGAACTCGAAGGTGATGCTTTGCGCGCTGTCATCGACACGGAATGTCTGTCCGTCTTCGATGCCAACCAAATTGCCTGTGGTCTGAAGCGAGCTATTCGACACATCGACGTCGATGCCCGACTTAGTGCCCAGGTGAACTGCGCGGCCGTCGAAATTCTCGATATTGACCGGACTCAAGCCCACATCGATCATCGTTCCTTGGATCGCGGCGACAAGCGCATTGGCGATGTCATTCGCCGAAGAGATCACCGTGAATGGGACCGGGACGTTGTCGCTCGTCGTGAAGCCGTCCAGATCGAACTCGAATGTCACGGTCGTGCCCAAGTCGTCATTCGTGACAACAATGGTGTCGCGATCCGGAATCGTAGCGCCGCCTGAAGCAGGGATCTGGATCGCCAGAGTTTTGGGGACCTGCAAGACATAGCCACTGTCGAACTCGAGCGTGGCAATGTTGCCGACGTCGTCGGTCAAGTCAAACGTATCGCCATCCGTCACATCCGTGCCGTTGGGTGCCGTAATCAGCAAGCCACGGGAATTTGACAGTTCGATGTCGTACTTGCGATCTAATTCCCAGATGCCGGCCAGCGGCGTCAGTCGGATGATGTTGTTGGTTGCGTCGTAACTGAAACTGTAATCGACACCTACGGCGAGCTTGACGTCATCGCGGAACAGCGTGACGCGGTCTGAACGGACAGCGGTGTCGTCGGCCCCAGTTCCATCTTGTGGATCGTTGGGTTCGACGCCATCGAGCAATTGGATCGAGAAGTTCGTGACGATCTGGTTGGTTAGATTGATGAACGTCGTACGGTTATCACTGTCCTGTCCCAAGGCGTCATTGTCACGCGGTGTAATCAAGACCGCTGTTGGTCCGGCGAAGTCAGCTCGATCCAGGGCACCACGGTCTTTGAATACTTGTGAACCTTGTCCCGGTGCCGAAGGTGCCGTTGGGTCATCGACGCGGGTTTGGCCCAACGCATCCAAGTCAGGAGCCAAGATCGGGGACAAACCGATTCCCAGCGGAGCACGAATCGCTACCAACTCGGGACGATCTTCCAAGGAGTTGATCGAGCTGTCGATCGCTCGTGAGTTGGGAGCCAAGTAGAAGTTGCTGGTCGCTTCGTCAATGAACAGCGGGTCGGTATCACTCAGGAAGATCGGGAAGCTGCCCTCGTCGATGCTGCCCGAAGCGTTCAGCACATTGCCGCCAAGAACATCTAGCTGGTTGCCTCGATATACTGTTCCTCCAATGATTGCATCAGCATTTGTGACGACGATTCCAATCGCGGCGTCGGCGACGATGTTATTCAGCAATGTCGGACTGACGTTGTTCACAATCGCGATCCCACTCGTGCCGGAATTCCCGGTCCCAACCACTGTATTGTTGATGATCCGCCCAAATGGAGTCGCAGCCACCTGCTCAAAGACGGAAGTCGTGGCATCGCCGCTGAAGAAGATGCCCGTTATGCCGTTGTTGGCAATGACGTTGTTCGCGATCACGATCCCCGGCACCAACCCAGCTTGGTTCACTTCACGCGTTGTCCGAGTTGGGTGTTTCACATTGCCGGGCCCGACGAAGATACCATAGGTAAGTGCGTTCGAGATCGTATTGGAGTGAAGCACGATCTGGCCTTGATCTCGGGCGACGTTGCTATCGCCTACTTCGTCGAACTCCGTGACCTCGAAGTTAGACGCTCCCGTCGTCACGTTGAGCGTGTAGAAACCGGTCGAGTTACCACCGACACCGGTCCCTTCGACAAACGGATTGAAACCGCCAAAGAAAGCACCGCCGAAGCCGGTGGAAAAGCCAGGAAAATTGGAGAAGCTACTGACACCGATGTAGTGGACACCGCTGGTGAATGCTGTGAATTGGATGAAGGAATCCGATCCGTTGAAGTCATTATTGAGAGCGACAAGCTGCCCAAGACTATTGAAGATCGACAAGATCGGATCGAGCGTCGAACCCACCTGACTGGCATCAATATCGACTTCGATTGTTTCTCCAGCGGAAAGAGTGACGCTGAACAGATCGATATCGTTGGCCTGATTCGCCGTGTCACCGATCGTACCGCTAACCGTGAAGTCGAAAACTCCGGTCCCAATGCCGCTGTCGTTGGCGTCGAACGTGGTATCGTTAGGTTCCGCGCTCACGGTGACTCGCGACCCGGACGTGTCGCTGGAGAAATTGACAATCGCGTTGCCGAAGAGGTTGATCGTGTTACTGGCGCTTGGTTGGTTGTCACTCGTCGAGCCATCCGCTAAGCCCGCCGTAATATCTAAGGCCGCTTGCGCCACGGGGGCGTTGATCGAATTCCGTACGCGGCGGGCGATTTCTGTTGCGGAGTGAGTTGTCGAGTACGGGATGCGGACGTTCCCTGGCGTGACGCCGTTGCCGATGGCCAGATCGTCGAATTCGAAGATGAGCGAATTGAGCCCGTCGCTCACGGAGAACGTTTGGCCTTCCACGATGGAATGACCGGCCGGCACGCTGAACGAGACGGCATTGGTCAGGCGGTCATTCGTGTCAAATGCCCGTATGAGCTGAATCTCTGGACTAGGATCTTGGAAGGTCTGGCCGATCTCGACAGCGCGGCGAACTTCCAGCTCGTATTCACCAACCTGGATCTCGTTGTGCGGGATGAACTCAAGTGGCAATTCGATATTGAGCAGCTCAGCGTTCGGTATGAAAACGGCGTTCTCTTGCGCTCCGGTCACGATCTCACCGCGTTCGGCGAACCCGATCACAAGATCGTCGATGTAGGCACCCTCAAAAGCGTTGTCCATCCCGCGCAACGCGCCTGGGAATCGGGTCACGTTGGGAGGTCCGCTGACATCGAAGGCACCGAACTCATCGCCGGCTAAGGCTTCTTCCAAGCCGAATGGTCCAGGATTCGTAACCGTGTGTCCGATGACGTCAATGATGTTCTCGTACGTGTCTACGGTATCGCCAGAGCGGTTGACCGGCAACGAAGGAGCTTGGGTGAAGTTGGTGATGACCGTCGGGCCGGAAAGGTTGACACGTCGTGCGCCATCAGCGACGGCGGTGACGGTAAGTCCTTGATTTACACGTGCGGTGTTGATGGCGGACAAGATCAGTTGCGAGACGTTCGACGCTGATACGGTGTCAGACGGGAACACGGGGATTACGATCGCGCTAGAATCCGACACACCCGGCAAGCCGGTGGATGTCAGTGTGACGGCGTTGGACAGATCCAACGTGTGAGTCGCATTGCCGCCAAGATGGATTTGACCGTTGCCCAAGTACGTCGGGTTCATACCCAGCCCAGCGCTGGCGACCGTCGAGACGATGAGCTCACCAATCTCGTCTTGTGTTCTCAGGACTGTCGAACTGGTCAGGCTGGGTGTCAGCGTCAGATCGACGTTGTGATCTTGTATTCCGAGTTGGATGAGGAGCGATGTACTAAAACTGAAGGTGTTGAAGTTTCCGGAGCCGCCGCCAACGCCAGTGACCCGGGCATTCAAGCCAAGGCCGGCGTTATTGAGAGCGAATACCGTGGCGTTTGCCACTTCGACTTCATCGGAGGTCGGCGCCACACTGATGACTTCGTTGCCGAAGCCGGCGATTCCATCGGTGTCGTACTCGAAAACGATGGTCGGCGTGCCAGGACCGCGATCGATCGTAAATGTGTCGCCGTCAAAGATCGCTCCATCGAGGCTAAAGTTGAAGTTCAAATCCTCGTCCACATCAAGGACACCGTTCTGGTTGACGTCCTCACTAATGCCACCGGCGGGGATCTCGATCACCAAATCGTTGAAGCGAATTCCGATACTGCCAAGGCCGACGATCCCGTTGTCGTCGAACTCGAAGGTCGTGGGCTGGCCACTGCGAGCGATCGTGAACGATTCACCGTCCAGATAGGCGCTGGGATCGGTTGCGAGATCTGGAATCTGCAGGCTGTAGCCATTCTCGAACTCGAAGTTCACACTGACGTTGCCGTCACTGATCGAGAAGATCTCGCCGTCGGCAATCTGCCCGCCACCGACAGCCACGATCTGGTCGATGTAATCTGCGACCGATTGGCCGAGCCCGTTGGCCGCAGCGGCGGCGATCTGGCTGGAAGTCATCCCGGCGTTGACTGGAATTCTGGTTCGGTTGTTGGCGACGCCCGGTCGCCCTTCGACGAAGGTCGCGGGTAGGCCAATCTGAGTCACGGAGGTAGCCGTTGGCAGGTTGATCCGATCGCTATTCCGATGGAACTCGAACGGCTCAATAATATCGATCGACAGATCGTACAAACCCGTCGATGTCGGTATCAGCTTGCCAAGATTCGGTGCCAGCGAGGCGTCGATGATGTGATCACGCACATCCAGGCTGATGCCGCCCGTAGAGAACGTAAAGACTTGCCCGAAGAACGTCGTGGTTTGGATCGATGGCGCCAAGCCAACCCCTGCCGTGCGAATCGCATCGGTCAGGAGCGAAACGATCTCAAACTGAGTCCGTGGCACGGTCAGCACGTCCATCGTCGGCGCACCTGAGATGTCCACCGTATGTCCGTCCGTAAACAACTGGATGGTGTTTGACCCCGTCGTCGAAGGGCTCAGGCCTAGATTCGCACCAGCGATCGCGGACGCCACCGAAGAGGCGATCTGCGCGGCTGTGTCAAAGGTCGGATCGATGAAGATGCCTATGGCACCGGGACTGAGGGTAAACGCGCCGGTGAGGTTGAACGGATCGAACGCCTCGGTGTCGAATTCAAAGACGACGTCACCGCTGCCCTGGTTGTCGTTAATGATAAAGCTGTCACCGTCGCGAAGCCCGCCCGACGCAACACCCTGGGGCGGAATCTGAAGAACCAGATCCTCCAAGCTGATGGGGATCGCATTCGGGGTGACGACGCCGTTGCGATCGAACTCAAACTGAACGATCGTATTCGTGGATCGGTCGATGATCGTGAACAACTCTCCGTCCGTCAGTCCGCCAAGGGCTCCACCCTGGAATGGAACTTGAAGCGTCACGTCGGCGCTGCCGGCGAAGTTGGGGTCGTAACCGAGATTGTCGGAACCGCTAACGGCTACGAAGTACGTCCCGCCGGCAACCGCGGTGAAGTCGATCTGAGGAGTGGTCGTGATGAATCCTGTAGTGGGCGTGAACGTGAACCCGCCGGTCGCCGAAGCGATTTCTTGCCCTAACGAATTGAACAGACGTAGCGCCGATTGCAGGTTGGAATTGAAGGGAGTCGATCCGGTGATGGTGACGGAATCACCAGCAAGCAGGTTCATACTGACGATATCGACATCCAAGGCGCGCTCGAACGGGAAGCTCAAATTATCGCCAATCAATCCGGGCGCTTGAAAACTCGCAGCACCGCCGGTAATACCGGAGTCAGTCGCTGTGGCGAAGCGATCATTCGTTTCGGCTGTCAAATCCACCGTCGTGGTTGCGGGGAAGAACGCCTGTCTGAGCGCATCTTCGATGTTGGCGGCAATGCCGCTGGAGCTTGTGTTAGGGTCGAACGCGACGGCTGCGACAGCGGCCGGTGCCAGCGCGGTACCATCCGGCGAGAAGGAGGTGCTGCCCGGAAGTTGCACAACGTTGCCTGTCGCAAACACATTGCTTCCAAACGTGTTATTGACGGCTGCTGCGATCGCTGCAGCGACCTGATCGGCCGTCTGCGTCGGAGCGAAGACAACTGGCGTCGCGTTCGTGGTGTTGACGTCCGACGTTCCGCTTTGCGATAGGGCCGCGGTATTGGTCGTGTCAAGCGACGTGGTCGCACCGAGGAAGACCTCTCCGGCACCGAGGTTGACGGGGTTGATGCTGAGGCCGGCATTGACGATCGCCGCCACGATCTCGTTCGCCATTTCGTCCTGACTGCCACGGACAAGTTGCACGCTGATGCTAGGGGCGGATGTCGCCGTGATAACGTGCGTCGTGCTGCCCAGGCGAACGGCTCCGTTACCCGCGTTGATCGGTGTCAGTCCGAGGCCGGAATTGAGAATGATATCGACCAAACGATCTGCCACTTCAGCCGTCGTGGCGTCGATCAAGCGGGACTCTAATCTTGGAGCACTTGTGGTATCGACGGTGTGGCGGAACACACCAAGGCGAATGACACCACCACCTCGGTTGACCGGGTTCAAGCCGAGGCCGGAAGCCTGCAATGTGCCGATGATCGAATTCACGACCTCGGCCTGACTGCTCGTATCGCTGACGGCGATGATCCGGCTTCCAGGAGCGACGTTGTTGTCTTTGTCAAACTCGAAGACGGTGGGAATACCGCCCACCCCGTCATTGATCGTGAAGCTATCGCCATCCTGAATGCCGCCGAAACTCGCTCCGGCGATTGGCACCTGCATCTCGACGTTCGTGGTAACCACGGCGCGTGCGCCAAGCGCCACAAGATCATCGTCGTCAAACTCGAACACCAAGTCCGGACCGCCGGCACCGTCATTGATCGAAAAACGGTGTCCGTCGGGCAAACCGGCGCCGCCGTTGGCTGGCAAACGTAGTGACTGATCGACAATCAAGTTGACAAAGTTGTTGGCACCCGTGAAGCTGCCATCGTCGTCGAATTCAAACGTCACGCCGTTGATCGAGAAGGTTTCGCCATCCTGCAGCACCGCAGCTCCCGCTCCCGGAATAAGCAAGCTTGATCCACTATCGAATTCCAGCGTTGCGGTCGCTCCGCCCAGCGTGACAGTGAACGTTTGGCCGTCGCGATAGGCTCGGCCCGCTTGGACTACGATGTCATGACGGAAAACGCCATCATCATCGAACTCAAATGTCAGACTGCTATTCGGACTCGGGCTAACGGTAAACGCATCACCGTCCTGTAAGGCGGCGCCGTTGGGGGCGGCCAGCGTGAACCCAAAATCAAACTCCAACTGGTTCGTGAAATCAAGCGTAAAGCTGTCTGCGTCGCGTAATTCCGATCCATCAATCGTGCGCAATTCGCTGCCTGTGGTGAAAACATTGCCGAGATCCATGGAACCTGCAGTCGAGAAATCAAACCGCAATCGGACATTGTCTCTACCTGCGTAGCGATCAAGCGGAACTCGTGCCTGACGCCAGTCGTCGGTATTGTCGAACAACGGCTGAACGCACGGCTCGGCAGCGTTGCCTGGATGCTGGCAAAGCGTATCGAAGTTCTGCGTGAAGTCGTTTGGATCGAACCCTTCACCAATGTCGAATTCATCGATCGAACCAAAGATCGACGGCAAGCCAAGGATTGCATCTTGGAAAGTATTGTTCGTAGCCAGCAGCGTCCATTCCCCGTTATCGTCGCTGACGAACACGCGCAGGGCATCACGTGTCGGAATGTCAGGATCCGGCAGCGGACCAAAGTCCGTATCTTCTGTCTCCAGGAAGTAGTTGAAATACAAGACTGGCAAGTCGGCTGGGGAATAATCCGAGAGGTCAAACGGGTTGCTGATAACGGAGCCGTGAGCACCGCCGGCGAAGTTGAAGTCACGTATGAATGCCGTATTGGAGAACGATTGGTTGCCACCTACGTTCGTGAAACGATCATTGCCGAAGAAGAAACTGCTTCCGCCGAGCGTTTCCAGATCACTGCCCACGAATGTCCCGTGACCTGGATTGGCTCCGCGACTTGTGCTCACCGTCCACAGGTTTCGGTCCAGGCTAGAGAACTCGAGACCGGTAACACCAAACAAACCAGTATCCACACTGGTTTGGTTATCAACGAAGATCGGCTGTAGTTCTCCACGCGTGTTGAAGGCATACAGTTCGCCATCCTCGCTGATCCCGAACAACAGGTCGGCATAACGGCCGCCGGCGATATCATCCGGACCAGCCGTGAGGCCGGCAAACCGGATCGGTTGCCCGTTGTCGGCAGTCATCAAGTCGATGGCCGAAGTACTGACATAGGTGGCGATATTATTACTCGAGAAGAAAAAGCTGCCCGTGAAACCAAACCCTCCGTTCTGGTTCACTTCGAACAGCCCACCTCGGTCGGTGACGGCGTACATCTGGCCGTTGATGAAGTCGATTCCCTTCACCTGACCGCCGGGCCCGAAGCCCTCGACAACCATCGACTCACCGAAGAAGCTGGAGAAGCCACCCAACGAACCGCCTGAACCGTTCGTCGTTGACACTTCGATGTTCGTGCTGGCGAAAGCCGGGTCGATCAGACGCACGCGCAACTCTTCGGGCAGGCCGAACGTGTCGTTGAAGATGGGTGAAAACAGGGAGCCGTTCAAGACTTCGAAGGCGGCGAATTCTGGAATCGTCAGGGCGGCGGTCTTCCACGCATCTGCCAGTCCCGCGGCAACTTCCGCTTCCGTTGCCTGAGTCAGAATGATGTTGTTGCCAACGTTGATGGGCGAACCCTGGGCCGTATAGCTAATGCTCTTGCTGTTGATCGTAATCGTGAACGTGTCACCAAGCCCCGGGAACTGGGGCACAATGCGAGTAAAGGCCAGGATCTCTCCCTTTTCCCGCTTCTGCGTTCCGACGCCATTGAGGACCGCATTGCTCATGCGATCCTGAGAACCGGGCGAGCTATTCGCTACGACGCCATTATTGATATCGAAATGGAAGAGGACGTTTTCTGAGAAGTCGTTTCCGTTCTGGGCGTTCTGATCGGTGTCATTGTCAAACGCGTCGGTCTTGCTGCCAGCAACGAAGCCGTTGTTGAACTGTGCATTGGTATCGGACTGAAAGGCAATCGCATCCCACGCGACTCCGACGCCGTCATCTCGAAAATTGCCCTGCGGTGCGCCCTCGGCCCGGCCCGGCATTAACGGATCATCGGCCAACTGAACAGAGGTTTTTACGCCATCATCACTGAGCTTGGTTGTTGCCGCTGTGCCTGTATCGATCTGCACCAAGGTTCCCACGGTCGCATCGTTGATGTTGGCACCGCGGAAATTGTCCGGCCCCAGCGTAAAACCAAAGAGGTTTCCATCGCCTCGCAGTGCGATGTCGCCGATCGGCTCCGGAAAGGAGCCAGCGGTCGCTTCCTGTGCCCCAGTGAACGGATCGATGTATTCCAGTGTCGAGATCGTATTGGGAGCCAAGCCGCCGTCGCGCGAGACGAAAAGCGTCACGTCGCTTAAGGTGAATGGAACGACGCTGTCGATCGGGTCGAGGAGAACCGGAATCTGCGGGTCCTCGGCGATGTCGGACGAGAAGAAAAAAGAGTTGATGTGGTCTTCGGCAATCCGCTGCAGCGAGTTGACCGGTTCGAGCCGCACAAACGGGTTCGGTGGATTCGGCTCCAGATACTGTCGTAGTTCATCCGGCATCTGGGAATTGGACGAAACGGCGACGAAATAGACACCACGCAGAACGGGGTCTTCTGGAGAGTCGGGATTGATGCGTGGTCCGGCTTGCAGTTCGACGGGGCCGATGAAGGGATCTTGCGTGCCAACGCTGCCACGACTCGTATCTTCGACGTCATCACCTTGCAGCGCACGCGGGCGATCATCCGCGATATTCGAGCCCTTACTTCGCAGGATCAGTTTTCCGTCCGAATCAAATATCCACAGTGCTGTGTCCGTACGCGCCAAGCCATCGGCATAGTCGATGTCAAAGATCGTTGAGGCGTGGAAGTTTGGCGGTGATGGTTGTACCGAATCGTAAATCACTTCCAGCCGAAAGAAATCGACGTCATCTTCGTCGAACATGTCGCCGGAGACGCTTAACACGCTGCGATCGGTTTGCAGCAGGTTCCCGACGTCTTCCGCCATCGCTAACGTGCTGTTGTCTTGTGTCACGGTGAATGTGAACGGGTCGAAGCTTTCGATTTCGGCGGCTTCGCCAAGCAGCGGTGAGTGGAGCGGCTGGCCTATCACCTCAATCGTGTTGGTAGCGAACCGGAGGTCTGACAGGCGAATGGTCGAACCAGGCACTTCATCCAACTCGCGGAGACGAATCTGCAATTGGTAATTGCCGGACGTCAGGCCGCCATCCAACTGATCGAGATTATCGCTGCCGCTGCGCACCCGCACATGATATGTCGTCGCGGCACCCGGTTGTCCTGGTAACACCACTCGCATACCCGCGTCGCGAGGGTTCGTGGTATAGCGGTCCGGAACGGCTAGAGCAGAGGTTAGTGCCGGATTGTTGGGATCGTATCCCGACTTCGCCAGCGGGTTGACTCTTCCATTGCTCATCTGGGGGCTGGAAAACAGTAGGCTCGGATCCGCGGTCTCAGCCGGAGAGTTGTCCGACCGAGCCAATACGTTTCCGGCCGCGTCGAGCAGCTCAACGACAGTGTCCAGAGAGTTCTCCGTGCGGTCGATGTCGAGCCAAACTTCCGTACCGGCGCGGGCGTTGAAGGCGAAGACATCGACATCGTCGGGCGCTGTCAAGCTGGCTTGGACTTCAAAGCCCAACCGAATGTTCTCATCGCTCGTCTTCTCGACCTGCGCCAGACTACCCACAACTTGGGCTGTGTTTGGCGTGGCATTGATCCCCGGCGCGGCCGCCTCAGCAGGCTCATCCTCGATGATGATCTCAACATTGCGGTCGTGGCTATACTGCTCGAGACGGACGCCGCGCCAGTCCCCTGGGAAGGCGTCGCCCACCGAAAGCTGATTATTGATGAAGCTGTTTTCTAGCAGGTAGTGACGCTCACTCTTCTCTACATCAATGACGCCTAAGCTGTCCGTCACTTCAACATCCATCAGGTAATGACCAGCGAATGGAGTGACCACCGGTGGAGCTGTCAGCTTTACACCCCAAAAGCCTGCTTGCCCAGCACCGATCGTTTGGGTGATCGTCGTTCCCGCGCCAGGAAGCAACGGTTGCGTCGCAAACGTTTGCACGACGTTACCGACCGGATCGATCAAGTCGATCTGTGCAGCGTCCGCTCCACCCGGAAAGTCATCAAACAGGCCGGTCCAACTGAAGTTGTCGCCTGAATCTAAGCGATAGAACCATGTCGTGTCGGCAAATGCACTGGGCAGTGTATTAAAGCGTGCATCAAACCCGAGTTCGAGATTTGAGCCAATCTGTGTGCCGCCGCCAAAGCCTGCTGGGCCGGTCGTGCCGCCGTAGTTGAAACCGTCGTTGGGGGCCGTCTGGTTTTCGAGCATGAAGACTTCAAGCACGCCTGCGAAATTCGGGCGGTAGTAACTCACTTGGGAGGAGAAGGCCGGCGTGAATTCATGTGTAAAGACGTGTACGCTGCCAGGTGTAAGTCCGGCAAGACTGATCGTTGTGTTTCCACCGGCCACGGTTGGCGTGGGATTCTGCCCGTCAATTGCAATCGTCGAATTGTGTGTATCGAAGACGCTGATGCTGACCCTTCCACTCAGATCGGCAACGAACATCCACTCGTCGATGTTCGGCGCGTTATCGGCAAAGTGATCGATCATCGGACCAAAAATCCGACTGCCCGTGCCGCATTGCCCTTGATTAGTAGTGTCGGTTTGCGGGACACCGCTTGTCGAGAACCCGGCACCCACAGTGCAGTCGTTAATCGAGGTGAAGACGACTGGGTGACCAGCCTGCCCTAGCATGTGAAGTGCACCGCCAATGCGATCATCGATATCAAGCGGCAGCCCCGTAGCCGTGATGCCAGCGTCAAATCCATCGAACTTAACGACCAAGCTTTCCGTTGCACTACTCTCGAGACGTAAGTTGCCGAAGGTGTGGAAGTCGGGAATGACGATGCTTTCGTCACGTACAATGTGAACAATGTCCGTATCGTCCCAAACACCTTCGGTCGTGAGCGTCCCGCCACGAATTTGCATTCCGTTCAGAGTATTGTTGTCCAATCGATTGAGGCGAATTAGCGGGCCTTGGTTGTCCAATGCCACTTCTTGCCGCTCAATCTGACGGCCGGCCGAAGCCGAGTAGGTACTTCGGCCGGGATCTTGCACTGACGCGGAACTCAAGGAGCTGGCGTCGATGCTGATGACGGGTGCCTCGTTGTTGATGAAGTCGTTGCTGACGAGCGTCGGTTGCGAACCACGGACAAAGACCGTCGCATCGCGATTGAAGCCCCGGCCCGCGCGTGCGAAGCTGGCTTGTCCACCGGTCCCGGCGCCGTTCGCATCGAAGACGCTGTGAGCGATCCTCGCCTCCGCCTGATGCAACTCGATCGCGTTAAAACCAGCAAAACTGCCTTCGATATCGACAACGCCACCGGCGAAAGCGAGAAGCGCCGAGTCGAGACTGAAGCTACCAGTCTGTCCAGCACGCACACCGCCCCAATTGCCCGGCTGTGGAGCACTTTGGCTGAGATCGTTCGTGGTATCGAACGTCCCGCCGCCACCGTAACGGTCATCAAAGATGGATGTGAAGACGATCTCACGTCCATCGACGCCTTCGGCGTAGAAATCGGCACCGAGTGTTGCCTCAATGCCACCGCCGTTCAGCTTGACAATCACGCCTGGATCGATCGAAAGCCGAGCATCCAAGCGAGCGAGCAGCGTTCCCTGCGTCGTCGCCGTCAACTGCCGACCCAACGCGGCGCCCGTATCGACGAAGGTCGTGCTGCTGGAATTAATCTCCGCCACCAGCATGTAAGCACCGGTCGAGTTCGCCGCACTGTCGCTTCGGTAAATCCGGCGCGAGATGAACCCTGCTGGAGCCGTCGGAAGATCGTTCAACTCGACGGAGCGAGTTGTTGAGCCTGACGTGATCGTGACGGCAGCGGTGGGACTTGACGGAGCGCCTTCATTTCCATCGGCATCAACAAACACAACGCGATAATTGTAAGTGCCGTCTGCCAACGAGCCGCCTTCGACCGGAGTGAGTGTGACGAGTTGGACAGTCGGGGCGTTGGTGTTCGAGATTAGCTCGTAGCCACCGGGCGTTCCCTCCACAACCAGTCGGCTCGAAAGGATGTATGGCAAGTCGGTGTCGTCGAAACGACCAGGTACGGTGAGAGGTTGAAGGGCGTTGCCAGCCGGTGTCTGCACGCGGACGAACAGGCCATTGATCGAGTTGTCGGTCGCGACGTTGCCGAACAGATCGGGACCAACTCGTGCGTAGTCAGCCGTGTGAGCTGTAAATTGGAAAGGAAGCGAATGGAAGTTTGTCTCTTCAAAACTGTTCGGGCTGGCTGACATTGCCGCATCGGCACTTTGCGTGATCGAATTGAAGGAAACAGTCGGCCGCGCCTCTGTGATATGGACTGGCGTAATCGGCTGGGCGATGCCATCGATCACGACGTTGCCGCCGCCATAGCGTATATCCGCGTTGTTGACGAGGTTGAGAAAAACCCCTTCGTCTTCGTAGTCAAAGCGGTTGGCGTCTTGCTTATCGACATCGCGTTGAAAAACGATGCCGCCCCAGTCACCTGCGGCCGGTAACGGCGGGAAGCTGTCTGGATTCGTATCGCTGCCGATGTCTTCGTCATGAATCGAAGTGAGGAAGACACTGCCGGGGGTCGACTCGCCAAGTTCATCACGCTGCACTCGTCCGAAGGGATCCAGCAGGACCGGTGTGCCGAGGATTTGCAGCGAGCCCGCGCTGCGGTCAACGACCGAAGACGAACTGCCAACCCCGATTCGCGCACGCCGCAGCTTGATGATCGCTCCCGAGTCAACCATCACCGTCACGCCGCGAGGAACTTCGAGCGTGGAACCGTCCGCCAGAATCGTCCCTAAGCGATTGAAGCCGATCTCGTAGGCCAGGTTATCATCGACCGTCGCCAGATTACGATCGACGCCACCGTTTGCCAGAATCCTGACGACATCGCCGGGCTGTGCAGCAAGCAGGGCTGTCGAGATAAGCTGATAAGGCGCAGCCAGTCTTCCGTCGCCGGCAGTCGATGCCGCCTTGTCAACGAAGATGGTGCGAATCGCATCCTGAGCGCGGAACCAAGTGTTAAAGACTCCTCCAGGAACACCATCCACATCGCCGTCGAGTTGCACTCCAGTCGCATCGACAATCGAACGGTCGGCATCAGGCCGGAAGTTCACCCGGATGTCATAGTTACCTTGGCTGCGGCCGCCTAAGCCTGTGTCATCAATGATCGGGTCGAACTCATCGTTGCCACTAGCGGTGACGCCTACCCAGTACGTTCCGGCGGGGAGCGCCAATTCGAAGAACGAATCGTTGCTGAAATAATCGTCGTTGCGAGCAATCAGTTCGCGCGAACCGTCACTGTTTTGCCGATAGAGCGACAGGAGCGTATCGAGCTGGCTGGTCGTCTGCAGTCGCTCTGCAAAGGTTTCGACTGAAAGCGTTCCACTTTCCTGCAGGCGGAACTTGAAGAGATCAATGTCCTTGCTGTCGGGGCTATAGAGGAACTGCCCATGCACAACATCGTGATCCCCTGGAAAAATCGGCTCGACAGTGTTCTCCGGGAAGTCGAGCGGATGACCGGTTGCAAGCTGAGTAGGATCAGACAACTGACCGTTCAAGATCGTCGGCAGCGGCAACTCGTCCGTGTGCCCCAGGCCTAACAAGTGACCGATCTCGTGCATTGCGGTGAGGAACCAAAGACCGCCATACGCGTCGGCTCCGGGAGCGCTGAAGTCCTGCAGGTCCATGATCGCGATGCCATCGAGCAGCCCGTTTTGCTCGCCGAAACAGGTAAATCTGCCCAGGAAATCCTGGATCGGCGGATCGGTACAAGCTAGGCCCAACACTTCGTCTGGACCGGGCGTAACCTGAGCATCGATCGCGCGCGTGTCACCCGTGACGATCGTCATTCCACGGTCTTCAGTCGTCTCGACAAAGTTAATACCAAGATAGTTGCTGTAGAGGGAGAAGATCTCGCGAGTTCGCTGCTTCTGCGCCTCGGTAATCGCGTTGCGGAGGACGTTCCCCAGAGGATCGAATCCGTACTCGCCGAGGAAGTTGTAAAACGCTGTCGGAATCTCGTCGGTGTCATCAGCGGAAAAGTTCGTCAGGAAGTGACGCTGCACCTCAGGCCGCAAGTCGCGGTGCCCGGGCTCGTCTTCATCACCGGGGAAGTCGATCCCAAACGGCTGTGGCTCGATGGCAGCCGACAGAACAAGGCTCTGATTCTGCCCTGTCAGATCTCCCAAATCACTCGCCGTATCGAAACTCGAACCAACTCCTTCGAGAATCAGATCTTCGCTCGCTGACGCCGGCGTAGCAATGTCCGTTGTCAGATCTCCGGTGCCCGTTGCCACGACCATCAACGCGGCCGCCGCAGTGCCGTTAATGGCATCGATCAACTGCTGAGCCGTTGTCTCGTTGTTGGCATTCGTATTCAGTTCGAGAGTGATATGCTGGCCGGTTACTGTGACAGTCGGGGTTCCAACGCCGCCGAAATCCCGCTTCGTGATCGAGACGCTAACACGGCTCGCGAAGTCGGCGGTCGCTGTGAATTCCACGCTTGCCGTACCTTGCGTGTTAAAGTCCGACGATGCTACACCGAACCCCGCCGCTCCCGTGAAAGGCGGCAGTGGCGCACTCTCGTTAGTCCCCACGCGAAGCCGGAACGTTCCAGCACCACTTCCTAGCTGATCGAGCGGCTCGTCGAACACGAGCACGGCCAAGTCTGCATTCGGGTCATACTGAATGGCCGTCGGCGAGTAAATCACGTCGTCCGTGTTCTGGACGGTGTCGTTGGTGAAGATCAGTTGGTAGAAGGCAGGATCAACGACCGTCGGGTTTGGCGTGACCTCTCCGGTCGTCACATTCTGAGGATGCAGATCGTCGTCGTTGAAGTACACGAAGATTCTGTCGCGGAACTGCCCCAGGACGTTCACGGAGTTGCGGACTACCGGCTGCGGAACAACGGACAGAATCTGTGCTCCCAAGTCCAATTCGAACGTTAGGCCGAATCCCAAACCATCATCGACGTCATCGTCGCTGGTATCTCCGAATGCCGCGCCATCCACGTTGCGTAGGGCCGACGGGCCCGAACCAATGAGCTCGACGTGATAGATGTCGTCGGGTAATGGCTCGCTAAATCGCATCACGACCTGTCGCGGCGAGTCGCCAAGCCCCAAGAACCCCGGGACGATTGGAATGTCTTCGATGCCGTTCAGTGATAGTTGCACACCGGTCACGCGGTTGCCGATCACCGTGTCCGGGCTACCGAAAGGCAGTGATGCCGTGACTAACGCCGATGCTTGAGGGTGCGAGTTGATCGCCGAAACCAGTTCACCAGCAGTCGTCGGAGCGGCCGAGTTGGAATTCACTTGAATAGCGATCACGGCACCGTCGGTATTCTGCTGCACGCTAATCCGTGGTGGCGCGACGCCGTTGAAATTGGCGCGGGTGATCGTTACATCGATCCCGAGTCCAGCCGCTCCGGCCTGGTTGGCAGTGAGCTTCATCTGCAGCGAGCTGCCGACGTTCAGGTTCGTAATCGCTGAACCGGCGTTTGCGCCGGACGTGACGATCGGAGAATAATTGATCACCGGTTCCGAAATGTTCGTCGATGCCAGACCGCTCCGAATGCTCGCCACCAACAGCAAACGAGCCTCCGCGTGATTGTTGATTGCGGTGACCAACTCTCCTGCCGTCGTGCCCGTGGTCGTATTGAGTTGGACCTGAATCCCGCTTCCGAGAACACTGACCAGCGGTCGGTTCGGCGCGGCATTCTTGATCACCGAGATTGAGATGCCATTGCCCGATTCACCTAGTGCGATCGCCCGGAAATCGACAACAACTCCACCATTTGTGTTGAAATCGCTCGTTGCCGAAGCGGTCGCAAAGGTTCCGTCGCCGCCGCTGCGCGTCAGGCGAATGCCATCGACCGTTGTTTCATCGATCGCCGCGCCATCATTGAAGTGAAAGACAAGCTCCTGCGGAGCGATATTTCTCACTTGGCCATTGCGCAGCAGAGCCCCATCGTTCGGCTGGATGCCCGCCAGTTGCGGACCTACAGCGAGCAATTGCCGTTGCTCGAGCGTCTCGAGAAACGGTCGGCGTTTGTTCCGACGTTTCAAGCGTTCCGCTCGCCTTTTACGGCTGTTTTGCGAATTCCAATGAGATGCACTCGAGCGACGGATGGTCATAAACCAACCCCTAGATCTGCATGGCAATTATTGGAGCGTCCTGCAGACACACGCTGCACCCTACACTTCCGCCCGAAAAGACAAGAACGGCGGCGTGCTGGAAGGGTATTTGCCTGCCAACAGGACGTAAATCTAGTGATATTAGGACATATGGATAACAAGTCTGCGCAGCTTAAGGCCACTTTCTGGATTTTAATTGCTCGTAAAATGAATGCAATGAAAAAGCGAGTTAACCCCTTTGGGCGGTTGGCCTTTTATCGTGTCGTTCGAGGTACTGCAACGTGTTATGCACGACGGATCGCCCAGGAAGACCATCCATCGGAGGGGGCTTGTGCGCGAGAATTGAGCTCGTTTCCTATCGTAGCAGAGCTTCGACCTGGCACCATTTCGACGCAGCGTGCCCACAGAATGTTCCCAGGTCGCCCGCTAACTAACAGGACGCGGACGACGGGGGAACCGTTTCGCCTGCTCCCGCCTGGCGCAAACGCGCTTTATACTCCCAGGCCCAGTTCGTAGGACTCACGTAGAAGGGATTCGCCATGTCATTAGTTGAAACAGAACAGGTTCTTGTCGTCCCAACTTCGCTTTTTCACGAAATCGGCCATTTTCAAGGGTTCTCGCACGAAGTCGATCGATATTTGGACGAGTTGCTCAGCCCCGAGCTGACGAGTTATCGGCCGCGAGGCGAAATGGAGGAAGATCCGAGCTTCAAGCAACTGATCCCTTACGTCGTCTTCCGGCATACCGATGCCAACGGCGAAGTCACCATCTTTCAGTACACACGAGGCAAAGGGCAGGGCGAAAAAAGGCTGCACGCCAAGCGCAGCATCGGGATCGGCGGCCATATTTCGTCGGACGACGAACAGAGCGATAACGACCTGAATCCTTATCAGGAGGGCATGCAGCGCGAGCTGAACGAGGAAGTCGCGATCGGCACGAAGTACACGGAGCGGCTGGTCGGCTTGATCAATGACGACGAAACCGAGGTCGGACGCGTACATCTGGGGGTTGTTCACGTTTTTGACGTCGAAACGCCTGATGTCGCGCCGCGGGAGGCTGAGATCATCGACACCGGCTTCCGGCCGGTCGGTGAGTTGCTGCAGGAGTTGGATCTCTTCGAAACCTGGTCGCAGATTTGCCTGCGGGCTTTCTTCAGTGAAGAATAACGGGCATGGTGCAGACGCCCGTCTATATGGACAATCATGCCACGACACGAGTTGACCCGCGTGTCGTTGAGGCCATGTTGCCCTTTTTTCACGAGTACTACGGCAATGCCGGCAGTACGAGTCATCCATATGGCTGGGATGCGCGAGAGGCTGTCGATCGGGCGCGAGAATCAATTGCCTCAGCGATCGGTGCCAGTGAAAGGGAGATTGTTTTTACGAGTGGTGCTACGGAGAGTAACAATCTCGCCATTCGGGGAATCGCCGAGCGACTGCGTCCGCGCGGCGATCACATTGTCAGCGTCGTGACCGAGCACAAAGCGATTCTTGATCCTCTGGCGCGGTTAGAGCGACGCGGCTTCGAGCTTACGCTTCTACCAGTCGCGTCCCACCAGGACGCGAGCGCTGGCTTAGTCGATGTTCAGCGCGTAGCGGACGCGATCCGAGACGATACGTGTCTCGTCTCGGTAATGCTGGCGAACAACGAAATAGGTGTAATCCAGCCGCTGCGCGAGATCGGGCAGGTCTGCAGGGACCGTCGCGTCTTGCTTCACACCGATGCGACTCAAGCCGTCAGCAGAATTCCGATCGATGTCGAGTCGCTGCAAATCGACCTAATGAGCTTCTCGGCCCACAAAATGTACGGTCCCAAGGGAGTTGGCGCTCTCTACGTCCATCGACGTGGGCCGCAAGTCCGTTTGGAACCACAGATCGATGGCGGCGGGCAAGAACGCGGCCGGCGAAGTGGCACCTTGAACGTGCCGGGTATCGTCGGTTTCGCGAAAGCGATTGGATTATGCCTATCAAAGATGCAAGTCGAGAACGCCCGGCAACTCGCTCTGAGAAACAGGTTGTGGCAAGGACTTCAAGATAACATCGAGGACGTAGCTTTGAACGGCCCTCGTCTCGACATCCCGGATCTGCGCTTGGCGGGAAATCTAAACTGCAGTTTCGCAGGCGTGGATGGCGAAGCGCTGATGATGAGCATGCGAGATCTATGCGTCTCCAGCGGCAGTGCCTGTACATCGGCGAACCCCGAACCGAGCCATGTCCTTCGTAGGCTTGGGCTGAGCGATGATCTGACTCGTGCAAGTCTGCGCTTCGGGATTGGCCGATTCAATACAGAAGAAGAAGTCGAGTTTGCCATTCAACTCGTCACCGACGCCGTTCAGAGACTACGCCGCATGAACAGTTTGGCTTAGTAAAACTAGTTACTTCGGAAAAGGTATGAGCATTCGTACTCGCTTTCGATACTCCTCGTAATCCTCACCTAACGTTGCGACCAAATCCTTTTCCTCGAAATGGAGGCCGATGAAAATGTAGATTGTCATCGTTGCTGATAGCATCAAATGTGTCATCGTCATCGTCGGCGTTGACCACATTCCGATCAGCAGCCCGAGTTGCAGAGGATGCCGCACGATTTTGTACAGAAACCGCTCGGTGTAGTCGGACGATGGTTCCGGTTTATTGATCAGATTGAAATAGACCTGTTGCAATCCGAATAGTTCGAAATGGTTAATAAGGAACGACGCGAGGACAGCCATCCCCCAACCCAGCAATTGAACAGTAGTTGTCGCAATGCGCAACGTGCTGTGTTCATAATGCCAAATCGTGCCGCTCAGCGTTTGCCAATAGAAGCAAATGGCAAACATCAGAATTCCGGACACAAGAACGTAGGTGCTCCGTTCCGCGGCCTTGGGAATGACAGTTGTCCAACCTTTCTTAAAAGCCGGACGCGCCATCGGCGTATGTTGCAAACCGAAAGCTACAATTAGACCCACGTTGATTAACAGAGCAGTGCCTGTCGGGCCGGGCGTGCCGGAATCGATGTGGAACGGAAGGAAATCCCAGCCTCCGATGAACAGCATGAAGAAAACGAGCCCGCCAAGGCCGATCGCATACGAAACTACGCCATAGACGAAGATCAGGAAGCGGCCCATCTGTTTTCCTTCGCGAGCACTGTGTTTACAACCCGCTCAGCTTACCGTTCACCCGAACATCTCGCCATGTGCTGCATCATTCCAAACCAGACGCCACTGTTCCTCGACAATTCGCACTTCGGTTGCAATACTGTGAGCGTGGGGTGGTGTAACTTTCTTTCTGTACTTTCAACTGTTTGACATTGCCGCCTTGCGTTTCGTGAGCCTGCGAACGAAAGGCAAGGCGGCAATGTTGGCGG
>PBSM01000167.1 GCA_002726245.1 Planctomycetaceae bacterium
CGGCATATACTGCTCGCGGATGACATTGTCGCTTTCCTAACGTGGCGTAACCGCAACCAAAGTAGGACGGACGCCCTCGTCCGTCACAAGCCAAAGACGGACGAGGGCGTCCATCCTACAAATGTGTCAATGCTGACCGCGAGCAGCATAAGTGGCTTTGCTGTGCCTAAAGGCTTCCGCTAGACTCTCGCACCGCAAAAAAAGACACCACGCCCTTAGGCACGGACTTGAGATTGATCCGGCATCTCGGTTGGAATGATTGTCCAGAAGGGACGCAGTCAATTAGCCCCAGGCTTCAGTCTGGGGAAACGCATGTAAACACACGCTCCTTAGTCCAGAAGGGACGACGGCAATCGGTTGGCACGCCATTCGCCTTCGTCCCTTCGGGACTCGTTTGGGGTATGGGTTATCGATCCCAGGTTGAAACCCTTGTCATTACCCACATCTTCAGCCGCGGTGCGGCGACAGATAATAGCCTGGGGCGTAAGCCCCAGGTAGAAAGACCCAAGACGACCAAGCCCCGGAGGGGCGACAATGAGGATGCGGGCTGTGTGACATGTCGCCCCTTCGGCTTCGTGTGTGTGTTGATGCCGCGATTCCGGGGGTTTACACCCCCGCTATTATATGTCGTCCCTATGGGACTGAAGAAACGTGGGTAAAGACAAGGGTTGAAACCTGGGGCTAATTGACTGCGTCCCTTCGGGACAACGCTCGGAAATTATCGCCGCACGCCACCCAAGATTCCGGTTTAATTGATTAGTTCGTTCCTTAACCTGAGAAGACCGCACTATGCAGGCAGTGAAGTCGATCTTGAGACGTGCAGTACCCATGTCGTGCCGACGGCTCGTGCAGAACGCTTTGGCCAAGTGGAAGAGCCGGAAGTTCGTCAGCACAAGGCGTGCGCTGAAGTCGCTTGGAAAGGTCGATGCCCATTGGCGCCAGCGGATTGACGACGCGCTTGCTTGCCCCGACAACAGATTCATCGAGCGTGTGCCGGACGCCGGGCAGTTGGTTGACGGTGTGCTCACGATGCACAACGGGATACGGGTTGGCGGGCTCGGATACTGCGGTGCGGGCGTCTTAAACATGCTGGTCGATAATCGCGGAGTTCATGAGCCACAAGAGGAACGCGCCTTTGGGGACGTCCTCAAACACGTTCCGGCCGGTGGCGTGATGCTGGAACTTGGGGCGTATTGGGGGTTCTATTCTCTTTGGTTTACAGAAGAAGTTGCAGACGCGAATTGCCATTTGCTTGAACCACACCCCACCAACATCCGATCGGGGCAGATCAACTTCAAGCTTAACAACCGGCATGCCACTTTCGATCAGGCTTATGCCGGAGCATGTGATGGCACCGCAAGCGACGGAGTTCCGACTGTCACGGTTGACTCCCATTGCCGCCAGAAGGGAATCGCACGACTAGCCATTCTCCACGCCGATATCCAAGGTGCCGAAGCTGATATGCTGCACGGAGCGGCGGACATGTTGGCGGCTCGCAAGATCGACTTCCTCTTCATCTCGACGCATTCGAACGACTTGCACGGTGAGTGCGTCGGCATCTTGAACTCGCATCGGTACACCATCCTGGCGTCGGCCGATTTGGACGAGACGTATTCAGTCGATGGCCTGATCGTTGCACGTGGACCGCACCTTGCGGCACCCCGCGAGCTAACGATCAGCACGAAGAGTCGTCGCGTGCAGCTTAGATGACGCCAAAGCTATCCACACAAGCTGCTAGTGCCGTAACAAGAACTCGTTCGAGTTCAGCAGAGCGTGCTGCAGGTCCTGCAAGCCAGATTCAGTCGCCTCGCTGGCGGTTAAGTAGCCAAGCGAGAACTGCAGCTCGTCGCAATTGGGTCGGCGGCTAAGCGTGGCTAGGTAAAGCATCTCGATTAGCTCGCCGAGGCTCTTACCTTCGTCAGTCCAACGGGCAATACGACTCTTCGGCGAATCAACTTTGCCAAGAATGTCTGGGTTGTTCAGGAGATGCACGACCTGATTCAAGCTTGGTTCCGTTTCACGAGCACAGTCGCATTGCACGTCGCGAATCGGCTTCGTGAAGGCTTGCAAGAACTTGTGATCGATGTTGCCTTCAGCCAACGCAATTGCTCTTGTACCTTGCGGATAGCCCGGAAACGACTCGGGAATTCCAGTCGCCGTGCTGATGGCATCGATGATCTGCTCGGCCGAAAGCATGTGGATGACGGCATGCGTGAAATACTGCTCTTCGTCGGCGGCTTTCGGTGATTGAGGCTGTTCCAACTGGGCAGCGAGTTGGTACGTGTGCGAATTGAGAATCGAACGAATGATTGGTTTGAAGCGAAAGCTATTCTCGGAGAAGTCGTCGGCCAAGGCATCAAGCAGTTCCGGGTTTGATGGCGGGTTGGAATCGCGGAAGTCGTCAATCGGATCGACCAGACCACGGCCCATCAAATGAGACCAAATACGGTTCACAGTTGATCTGGCGAAGTAGCGATTCTTTGGCGAAGTCAACCACGCGGCAAGCAGCTCGCGGTGGTCATTGTCCTCGCCCTTGGCTTCGAGCAGACTGCCAAACGCGATTGGGGCGATCGGTTCGCTCGCACCGGGCATCTTCAATTCGCCGCTCTCCGCGAGAACAACCACTTCATCGTCGATGCCGAAACGCGTGCCCTTGATCCGCACGCGGGAAAACGTCGCGGCGAGTCCATAGTAGTCCTGTTGTGTGATCGACTCGTAGGGATGATTGTGGCATTTCGCACACTGAATCCGCACGCCGAGGAACAATTGCGAAAACGATTCGGCGGCGTCGATCGGTGTCCGCGAGATGCGGTAGAAGTTGGCAGCGGGCTCGTGAATCGTGTTGCCAATGCTGGTGACGATCTCGTTGGCTAGTTTGTCGAACGGCCGATCGGCAGCAATGCTCCGAACGAGGTAGCGATGAAAGTTGTGAACGCCGCGATGCGAGATCGTCTGGCGATTGCCACGCATGACGTCGGCCCACTTCAGCGCCCAGAACAACGCGTACTCTTCTCGTTCGAGCAATTCATCGATCAGCTTCCCACGCTTCTCCGGATCGGCCGAATCAAAAAACCGCTGCGCCTCGCTTGGCGTCGGGATGGATCCAATCAAATCGAGATAGACTCGCCGCAGGAACGTCGCGTCATCCGCTACTTTCGCGGGACGCAATTGAAGCAGCCGCTGTTTGGCAAACACAAGCTGGTCGATGTAGTTGGCTTCCGCTGGCGACGCAAACTCGAACTCGGAATCGCGATCCACATACGCAAGACGTGCCGTTTCGATCCGATCCTGGTAACGCACCAGCACCGCCGCCTCGCCCGTCCGCTGAAACTCGACACGGCCTTCTTGCGAGACCTCGGCGACGTCTTCACTAGCTGCGCTGAAGACGACAACGTCGCTGACATCGCGGACGGTGCCATTATCGAAGTGAGCCATTGCAATGAGTTGCTGCTGCGGGTGCGATTCGTGCAGAAGCGCCGTACGAGGAAAAACTTCCAGCCGAGTTAGTTGCGGAGGGGCTTGTTGCTCCCGGCTGCCTTCGGAAATCCACTGGAGCAGTAACTTGTATGCTCCATCCTTTTTCCGCAAGCGAACTCCGCCGGCATGCGCGATTTGCCCACCCGGCTTCTGCAAAATGAGACTCGCCTCGGGATCGAACTGATTCAAGCGGCGACCGGCTCCCTCGCGGGTTAACGAGTGTATATCGACCGACGGGTCGAAACCGCGTAGGCTGAGCCGAAACCCGTTCTTGCCTTGTGGCGATCCGTGACAAGCTCCTTGGCTGCAGCCCCCGCGACTGAGCGCGGGAACGACTTCGGTGCGAAAGTCGATCGCCGCGACTTCATCAAACTCGCTGACAGTTATCGGCACTGCAATCGTGGCGTCGGTCGAGCGGATCGTGATGTGAGTCGTCCCGTTTCCGCGAGGCCGAACGACACCCGCGGCATCGACCGCTGCGATGTCGGTGTTCAGACACTCGTACGAGACTTCGCGAGTCAGATCGGCTTGCCGGCCATCTTCAAAGATCGAAGAGACTAGCACTTGTTGATGCGCCCGATGCCCAACAAGTCGAATCTCGCCCGGCACGACGGACAGCACATCAGCCGTCGCGACAGTCGCGGGCAACAACGTTGAGAGGATCAGACAGGCTAGATCGAAAGCGCAGGGGCGTAGCCGAAGTTGCAAAACTGCGGGGGCTTCCGACTGAATTCTTGCGAATCCGCCTACGGCTTTCCTGACGAGGCGTTGCACCCGCTTCATTCGCTGGCCTCCTTTGCTTCTTCTTTCTTCTCCGTCACAACGATTTCCAACGCCTCGCCTTCGCCCGATTCATAGAACTTGTCGATTCGTGTTTCGGTCGGCAGCTTGATCTTGTATGTACCTGGCTTCGCGTCGGCAGCGATCGTCAATTGGACTTCCACGTCAGCAGTCGCGTCTGGGATCACGACTTCTTCTGGGAACTGAATCCCTTCGTTTTGCCCGGGCGCGATCTTCAGTTCGCCGTTGTAGGGCGCGAGACGATTCGCCAGCAGCTTGACTTTTGCAACGTCGCCGGGAAGAAGTTCAAGCTTCTTCGGCTCGGCAGTGACCGCGAAGGCCACTTTGACTTCTACTTCGAACGTGCGCGTCAAGTTGATGGTTCGCCCGTCGAGCACCGTCGTTCCGGTCAGCGTAATGCGCTGTTTCGCCAGAGTCGTGTTGACACCCGAGCGAAGCCTGGCAACGACGAGTGAGGAGTCGGGTGTCGCTTCCGGGATCTCGGGAACGATCGACGGCTTTCGCAGGCGGTTCTGCTCCAGTTCTCCTCCGCGCGCGATGAAGGTGATCGGGGCATCGAATCCAGCGACACGTGTCGTTTCGACTTCAAAGGTGGTCTCGAGATAGCGAGGCAACGTGACGAGCTCAGTTTTCACTTCGAAGTCGTAAGGCGCTTTGGGCAAGACCACGACCGCAATGCGATCTGTGAGCGAAGGCGGCAGGCGGCGTTGATCTTCACGAAGCTCAAACGGTTCGCCATGTGGGCCTCGTCCGGTAGGCAGCCGATCGATGAGTGGTTGCGTTCGTGCAACGCTGCGCAGTTCTTTCTCGTTGTGAGTTGCGGTGCCGACGACCTGTAGTGTATAGATTCCGGCCGGCATCGACTCATCGACGACAAGCCCTCCTGTCAGAGCGCCCTCGCCTTCGCCGATGACAGGTTCTCTCAACGCCATACCTTCCGGGGCACCGACCAGCTCCAACTTGACTTCGCCGTTGAAGTCCTTTCGCGCGAGCTTCAGCAACAGCGGTTGCCAAGTCCCTTGCGGAATCGCGATGCGCCCGATTTCGGAGGTCAGTGTGATACCCGGCTGCCGCTCTTTGACTTCGATGCGATAGACGTACTCGGGACCGTGCTGGCGTACGACCTCGACGGCTTTCAACGTGTATCGCCCATCCGCGGGTGCCGAAAAGTCAAACGTGGCGTCTTCAAAACCGACGTCATCGACAGTCTTGAGCTTTTTGCCATCGGGGCCGAACAGCGTCAGTTCAAGATCCGCCGCCGAACCGCTGTCGCGCGTGTCGGTACGAAACTCCAACCGCTGGCTCTTCTTCAGATCGAAGGCAAAAAAGTCGCCATCACCCCGCCTGTTCATGATGCCATGAAGGTTGCCAGGAATCGTCGCGGCTGTGGCCTCGTCGGGCGAGTCGTTCGGTTCGGCTTCGACCGTGTTGGTCAAGGACGAAACGGAAAGCGGGAGCCACGTCGGTGCGTTGTGGTTGTCGCCGCGAAGACTGACGAAAAACCGGTCGGTTGTGAGGGCTTCGGGAAACGCGATCTCGCGCGGCCCGCCATCGGTTTGCGGAAAGTCGATGAGCAATTGCTCGCCCGGTGAGGCTGTTGACGGAAGTGCGACGCGAGCCACAGGAAAGCTGCCCATCCGCAACGCATACGTCCAATTCGGCGAACCGAGGAAGCGAGTATCCCGCACACGAATGATGTGACGTCCGGCGTCTTTGAATGTGTGTTGGAAGCGGCAGTCGAAGAACAGACCCACATCGTTGTCATGCTCAGCGACGAACTCGCCGTTTCCTTTGAAGATCGTCACGACGGGATCAAAAGCCTTGCCCAACCGATTGCCGACCACTTCGAACGCGACTGTCTCACCTGCAGCGACGTCGAACGCAAAGTAGTCGAGGTCCGCGTCCGTGCAGGTGCCGAAGACGGCTGCAGGAAGAACGACTTCCTGAGCTTGCTCTCGTTTGTTGTTGGGGACCGCCGAGTCGATCGATTCGTTTTCAGCGACAGGACGCAGTTGATCGATCGCAAAGATATGAGCGTTGCTCAAGCCGTCGCGCGTCGCCAATCGCAACCCATAGAGCCCCAAGGGGGCATCGGCAGCGACTTCGATTTCGAATGTGGCTGCGGTGGTTGTGCTGTCCGTAACCTGCTTGGCTTCGAACGTCTGTCCGGGCAGCGTGAGCCATAGATGAGTCGCACCGAGCATGTTCGCACCGAGCACGGTCACGCGGTTGACTTCGCCTCGCTGAATTGACGGCGGGAAGACACTTTCGATGAAGACTTGAGCCGAGGCGGTACTCGCCAGAGTGACGGCAAGAACGGAGCACGCGAGCGATCGTTGCATCTTAGCTCTCCGAATCGGTGTAGTAGGACGGAGTTGCACTCCGTCTTTTATCTCGGTTGGAGTGCAACTCCAACCTTCAGAATCGGGTGAATCGAGCAGATTTTGACTGCACCGATCATACCAGCTACGGCCGAAGAATACATCAACAACTGCCGATTTGTCTTGATGGAACGGGCGTCGTGCGATACCGTAACGCTTGTGGATAGCTTGTTTTTCGTGATGGAAGGTTAAATCATGCTACGTCTGTTTGGTCCTGGTGTTAACAAGTCAGAACCGTTGGATCGTCGCGAGATGCTCCGCATCGGCGCGCTCGGGATGAGCGGCGTGACGCTGCCTTCGCTGCTGTCGTCGCCAACGTTGGCAAGTCCATCATCGACGTTGAACCTGCCGAGCTTTGGCAAAGCCAAGAACTGCATCGTGCTGTTCCTCTCCGGCGGTCCCTCGCAACTTGACACCTTTGATCCGAAGCCAGATGCGCCTGACGATGTACGTGGCGACTTTGGCACAATCGAGACAGCTCTTCCTGGCGTCCGCTTTAGCGAGCATCTGCCGTTGGCCGCCAAGTTGATGGATCGCGCCGTGGTGATTCGTTCTGTGACGCATTCGTCACCCGGACATGCCGATGGCGGTTACATCATGTTCACCGGCTACCAATATGACGGCAGTGGTGCGGAAGCGAACTTTATGAATCGCAACGACCATCCGCACATCGGAGCGGCGTTGGCGAAGATCAGCCCAGGTCCGGGGCCGATGGTTCCATTCGTGCTTGTTCCGCGACGACTCGATGCGGGCAGTGGTCGGCGCGCGGGGCAATGGGGCGGCCGGCTCGGCGGAAGGTTCGACCCTCTCCAAACGGGCGGCAATCCCAACGACGACGACTTCAAACTGGAGCATCTGCCGCTGGTCGCCAATCGGCCAGCCGAAGTTTTTCAACGCCGCAAGCGATTGATCGATCAAGTCAACTCACAGGTGAAATACCTGGAAGATACAGCCGTTGCACGCGCGTTGTCGCAGAACCAGGAAAAGGCTTTGGACGTGATAGCGTCGGAAGCGGTACGGCGAGCGGTCGATCTATCTTCAGAAGATCCGGACGCGCGAGCCAAGTATGGCCGCAATCTCTTCGGTCAGTCAGTCCTGCTCGGCCGTCGCATGCTCGATGCCGGAGCGCGACTGGTGCAGGCAACTTGGCTTCGATCGCAAGGCAAGAAGGGCTACGCCTGGGATAGCCACTGGGAAAACTTCGATTCACTGCGCGAAGATCTGATTCCGCCCTTCGATTTCGCGTTGAACGCTCTGGTCACCGACCTGGAAGAGCGCGGCCAGCTTGATGAAACGCTCATCGTGGTCGCTGGCGAAATCGGCCGCACCCCACGGGTGACGCTCAAGACAACCGGTCGCGAGCACTGGTCGAACTGCTTCTCGGTCATGTTGCTCGGTGGCGGGATTAAGGGTGGTCAGGTGTACGGAACTTCCGACAAGATCGCCGGCTATCCCGACAGCAATCCTGTCACACCGGCCGATCTGATGGCGACGATTTATCACTGCCTGGGCGTTGATCCACACACAATGATTCTGGATCAGATCGATCGTCCCATGCGTCTCTCGGAAGGCCAACCCGTTCGCGCGTTGATTTGATAGTGGCGAAGTGGCGTGAGCAGAGTCTGGCCGTCGGGATAGTTGCGGGCAGTCGGAGGCCCCTCCAACTTGTCGCGTTGCGAAGATGTGCTCGCAATCTCCCACGCTCCTTTCCACTTGAGGATCGCTGAAGGCGTAACGCCAAGCTCCCGACGAAATCGAAGCAAACTGGTGAGCGGTGGCTGCGCGGTCGGATACTTATCCGCATCCGATTGTCATAGCGTTCCTTCCGCACTTCTCTTTCCGAGTTTTTGTTTTTTGTGAGTCGGAGAGAAGGGCGAGTAGGGAAAGCGAAACTCAGGGGACGCGGGACAGAAGCTTGAGAGCACGTGGCGGGCCTGATACAGGAACGGACGCGTCGTGCTCGTGTTGCTCAGCAACTTGCTGGTCTCGCGCGAGCCGATGTATGGCGTCGCCGAATGGGCCAGGAACTATCTGCCGCAACTGTTCGGCTTGCAGGAAGAGAACCTCAAGCACCTGCACGATGACCGCCTGGGACGATGTTTAGATCGTGTCTTTGCGACGCACGATTCCAATCTGATCCTGGACGTCGTCCGGCACGTGGTTCGGGAGTTCGACGTGCGGCTCGATGAGTTGCACAACGATTCGGCGATCATGCCGACGCGGCCAGCGAAGAACGACGGCTGGGCCGCACGGCTCCAGCCATTACTTGGGGTCACAACAAGGATCATCGCTCGGACCTCAAACAGTTGCTGTACATCTTGACGGTCAGCGACGACGGCGGCATTCCGGTCTACTTCCAAGCCGCCAGCGGTAACGCGACCGACGACCAAACGCATCAAGCGACGTGGCAAGTGTTGAACGAACTGGTGGGGCGAGTTGACTTTGTGTACGTGACCGACTGCAAGCTGGCGACGATGGAGAACATGACCGCCATCGCCGGGCGGGGCGGGCGTTTCATCACCGTGCTGCCCGCCACGCGCAAGGAAAACGCCGAGTTCCGCCAGCGGTTGGTCGATAAGCCGGAGACAACACAGTGGCGCGAAGTTTATCACTTGACGGACGAGGACGGCGAGTTGTTGGATGCGTTTTGCGTCGGCGACGAACAAGTCAGCCAGGAGGGTTTTCGCTTGCCTGGTTTCACAGCCGCCGCAAGGAAGCCACCGACGGTGCGACGCGGGCTCGTCAATTGCAACGCGCCATTGGCGAACTGACCGACTTGCGTGAACGCCTGCAAGGTTCGCGGACACGCTTTCGCGAGCGTGGCGAAGTCGTGGCGGCGGTGTATTTGCAAAGTGTGACACGGATCGTGGGCTTGTTGACGGTGTACTTCTTTGCCTTGATGGTGCAATCGCTGCTGGAGCGTGAATTGCGTCGAGCGATGGAGTCCGCTGGCCTGGAGAGTCTGCCGTTGTACCCCGAGGGTCGAGCGTGCGTCCGCCCCACGGCTCGTCAAGTCCTCGACGTTTTCGCGCCACTCTCGGTTCACACGCTGTTGGAAACCGGTTCGTCATCCCGTCACTTCCACAGCGACCTCACGCCCCTTCATCGCCAGCTCCTCAAGCTCCTCCGCACCCCCACCAGCCGGCTCGAGTTTCAAGTAAAGCAGTCCACGCGTCTCGTGAACCGATTACACAATCTGATGAGTCGAGTATTCCCCGAATTAGCAACCTTGCAGAATAATCTGCAGGCCCGCTGGGTGCTCCGCTTGTTAGAGAAATATCCAACGGCCGAATGCATCGCCAAAGCGCGACTCACCTCGGTGACCGGCATACCGCATCTTCCCACCGCGAAGGGTCCGCAAGTTCATCAGGCCGCCGCGCAGGCGTTGTCTGCAATCGGGAAATCTGGTCTCTACTCTACTGGCAGAACAAGGAGGACCACATGAAGCCCAGCAAACGCCCTCAATTCCGAATCGCGAGTCTACTTTGGGTCACTCTCGTGGTTGCTGCATTTCTTTGTGGGTATCAGTGGCATGAGACCGGCTCGGATTCCCCGAGAAAGACCACCGCGCCGAGTGGACCGGTCCCGCTTGCTGCTGATTTCGCGTTCCCAGTTTACGATTCAGAAAACCGTTCTGAGGTGTTTTCGTTCTACGTGGGGTTCGAACGGTAGGCATTCTGCGTTGCCTGCCAACATCTGTATGTCGCTTCAAGTCAAGTAGCGCAGAGGTTGATCTTGGAAAGAAGTTGTAGTTTTTTTGGAGAGGTCTCCTCCTTCGGAAGAATCCTTCCAGGAAAGAGTCGAAACCGTCCGTGAATTCGCTACGACTTATCCTTGGGGAGGACGCTCGACCTGGTGCCTCGGCTGTTTGGCTGCTGCGGTTTCCCAAACGAAGTCTCGCGCTCCACAAGGAAGGCTGCTTCAAACATCTGTACGTATTTAAGCCGCTCGTCAGGAGAACTCGTATCTGCACAAGTTGCAGCACACGCATAGCGTGTTTGAGTCACTGGCGAGCGGTGTCCTTGTTTCAGGACCAGAGAAACGATTTCTGATCGTTCGTCGGCTAGGCAAAGGATGCGGGCCAAACAGCGCAGTCGAACCATTGGGCCGGAGAGATTACTATCCGCCGGGGAACGTCTTGTCTCCCGGAAGCTTATCGCCCTTCGGTGGCTTCTTTCCATCCAGCTTCTTGCTTTCGAGCCACTTTTTGTACTTCGCCTTCGCTTTTTCACGAGCTTCGGCTTGCGATTGCTTCTCGGCCACGTTTGGATCTGCCGATCTTTCAGATTCTGAACGTGGCGGACTTGGTGGCCTTGGGCCAGTTGCTCCGAGCGTCGGGTCGTATGCGCCGCTACCTCGCGGTGGAAAAGCCGTGGGTAGCGCGTTCGGCTACAGACCATTTTGCAAGGGAGGTGCCGCAGTGCCGCCAGGCTTCCCTTCCTCGGGTCTTACGATCAGACCCCAGCTATGCAGCATTCCAAACCGCTCGTTTCGCGTGCCACGAACTACCAACTGCCAAACTCCCTTGACGCTCTTGCCGGTGAAGTGGTTCAGGCTGGGCTGTCGTTTGAGCAAGCCCTCGGGCAGAAACGTTCCCTTGAATGAAGGCTTCGCTTTCGTGATTGGATTTCGCGCCTGGTCGTCAAAAATGGTCTGGTCAAAGTGGTCCCCACTGCCGCCAACTTCTGTGAAGAGTTCGATCCGCTGCCCGTCGGGGCCGGTCACGTAGGCGTCCAGATTGGAAGTGTTCGTATGCGTGATCGAGAGTTCAACATTCAGATCGGCTATTATGTAGTCCTCGCTGACTTCGATTTCCGAAATGATCGTCTTGCGTGGGGGCAGGACTTCGGCGTTGCGATTAAAGTAACTGCCGCCGACCATCGCCTTCGACTGGGCCACTTCTGAAGACGTCAATAATCCATCGCCGTTCGTATCCAGCGACGCGAACTCTTGAAGCTTCGCACTGGTCCACTCGGTTGCAAACTCGGTCATCGCAACTTGTTGATCTCGGTTCGTATCCAACTCAAAAAACCAACCTGGCAGCCCTTCTGAAGAATCCCCCGCTGCATCCTGCAGGTCCGTCAGGTAACTATGCAGTTCTTCGCGCGACAATTCTCCATCGCGGTCAATATCGATTTGCCCCGACGGGATTCCCAGGCTCTGCGTTTCTTGCAATTCCAGGCGACCGTTTCTGTTCGAGTCAAAACGCGACAGAACGGTTGCGGTCAGCCAAGTCCGAGTACCTCCGGTGCGCCACCACTGCGAAGATTCTCGTTCCCTTCGTTCTTCTCGTCCGTCTTGCTCATCCCGTCTTTCTCGCTCATCCTGGTACCTCGGTACGCCGGGACGAACGCCATTCCCGGTTCGCCGGGCTTGTTGCCACATCTCGTCTTGGCTGTTGTCCAGTAGCCGCCTGCGAGCGTAGCGCTGCGTTAACTCTAAGCGGCTCAAGCGACCATCTTTGTCGAGATCGTCGAGGAAGGGGCTTCGATGCGTCCACCTGTTCCTCGCCGCTTCGGAACGGTCGATGTATCCATCCTTGTTCCGATCGTGGCTACGCATGGTCCTATCGGCGAAGTCCAAGTCGTCCTGCGTGTAGGGAAACTTCACCTTCGCCAAGCCGAATGCCGGAACGAGAGGTTCATTCGGTTTGGGCCCAAAGGGAATCACGGAGTCTTCACCTTCGGGGCGGACGTCCCGGCCAGAGATACCGTTGCGCACGGCGTAGTAGATTCGGGCCGCATCCAGCAGCCGCTCGATGTCGTTGGGCCGTTCGATTGGCATCCGCCGCTCGCGCATGATCCGCTCAAGATAGGGACGAGCAAGAGGTGTGATCTCGTCCGGTTCGATTTCACCGTTTTGGTTCGTGTCGAGTCTTTCCAGGGACTCGCGAAGGCCTGCCTGGGCGTAAAGCTGGTGACTAGAGAGTGAGTTTCCCAACAGAGTAGCAACGCAGACAAGTGACCATCTCAAGACAGTGAAACATCGAATCATCGATTGGGTCCCCTCCTGGTGTCAGCTGCCGGCTTGCTTGGTGACGACAACGGCGATGCTGGTGGCGATGGCGATGCGGCCCCTGTCCTACCGTTACGCGTCCTGGCTTCACTCGGCGTAGCGTCACCCGAAAGGACTTGTTGCAGAATCGACTGAAGCCCCGCCGCGCTGGTCGCTGCATTGACCCTGACGACATCGACCGCTTGTTCGCTTTGGGAATCGAGCATCTTCACGAGCTGCTCGACTTCCTGAAACAGTTGATCTGGGGCAGTCACAATCAGCGAATTGCTTGGCTCGTGAACCGCGATCGTCATCTTCGGTTCGAGGCTCCGCGCTGGTTGGCTTGCTGTTTTCCGTTCGGGAGCCTTCTTTTCGCCCGCTGGTTGATCTCTCCCCGCCGCCTTCGCTGCCGCAGCTTGAGCCGCGGCGGCCTCGCGCTCTCCTTGCTGTGGCGAACCAGGCTGGCCCTGCCTGCCGGAACCCGTCCCGCCGAAGACCCGTCCGGAGTATGCGTCACGAATGGCCGCTGCGACTTCGCTCGCCTTGGTATGCATCAATTCGATCACGTGCGACGTGCCATAAGTCTCCACCGACGTGATACTGGTGTCCTTATCGACGATCTTGAGGTAGTTCTCGATGAGTTCAATATCGCGGGCCGTACCTTGGGCGATTACCCGGTTCAAACGCGAGTCGGCCACGACTGTAATCGTTCCTGCCGTCATCGTCACCGTTCCCTGGCGCGAAGTCACCAGGCTACCGAGAAACGAACCCGGTCCCAATACATACCCGTTGATCAGCGATCCGGCCTCGCCAACCGTCGCTGCGTCGCCGCCATCCAACAACTCGGCCAACATCCGAATCGCATCCTCGGGTTTCGCGTATTTGAGATAGAACACAATCGGCGGTGATGGTGTCGAATCAACGGGCCCTACTATCGTTCTCACGTGCTTCTCGAATCGGTCGAGTGCTTCGGTGTCGTCCGATTGCAAGACCAGGCCGCGCGGAGTTACCTGGCACCGTATCGCCGGTGCTCGACTGAGAAGATTGTCGGTCAAGTAGCGAGGGACGGACGGAGCGGCCGACGAGGTGGCTGGCTGGCTTGTCGTCGTCGCACGGCCAATCACCGTGCGCTCGGTGTCCTCTCGTTCGGTCTCCTGCGACGATGGATACAAGATAATGGGATTTTCCTCGCGCCAGAATACGGCCGCAGTCTCCAAGACCTGCCCGGCTCGCTTGCCTGTCAGTGGCAGGATGCGGAGATTGTCGTCGCCGCCAACGTCGGGGGCGGTGTCCAGTTGAGCGACGATCTTCTTGATCTGTTCGATTTGATGCTGCGTGCCGCGAACGAACAGCCGCCGTGTCGCTGGGTCGGCATCGATCTTGGGTGGTTCGACCTTGGGCCCGCTAAACTTCGCGGACATATTGAAACTACCGTCGTCCCTCCTACCATCGTCTCGCCGCCGATCGTCCCTGTCGCGGTCGTTCCCGACGGGGATGCTGACAACCACGTCGTCAAGCGGGTCTGGAAAGTCGAGCATCTGTTCTAACAAGCTGATCACAAAATAGGGATCGAGCGTTTTCAACTGAATGACCTCGAAAACCGCATCGGATGCCTGTAATTGTTCTACCGTCTGTTCGATCTCTGCGTGGATCTCGGGCGTTGCCAACGCAACAAGACTGCTCGTCGATTCATCCATCGATAAACGAACCGACTTGCCCGTGAGTAACGTGATTAGCACATTATAGACCGTGTTAACATTGCCGCCGGCGACTCGATGGGAACGCAATACCAACTCCCCGTCGGTTGCTGACAGGCTCTCTTCCGGAACGTCGATCGTCTTGACGAAACCTTCAATCAGCTTGACCTTGTCCCCAACTCCCGTGACGAAGATATTCTTTCCCTGCAGGTCGGCGGATAGGCTGACGTCGATTCCAATCATCTCACCCGTCGCCAAACCCAAGTGCGGTCGCGCCACCGTCAAGATGTCTTCAGCCTCGGCGTGCTTCAGTTCAAAACTCTTCATGACCATTCCGTTGTCCAGCGCCCCTGGTTGAAAACCATCCAGAATCGCCTTCACGTTCTTCAGCTTTTCCGCGGTGTCGGTGATCATCAATCGATTCGTCCTTGAGAACACCGCGGGCGTCGTCATGAGCTTGAGGGCCGTCAACTCCTCGACCGCGTCCTCAGCTTTGAGGTCGCCGAGCGGGAAAATGCACTTAACCACATCATGACTATGCAACTGATCAAGTTGTTCAACGGTGACCAGTTTCGCGAGGGCGTCCAACTGTTGCATGCTTCGCGGGTCGCCGAGATTGATCACCGATAGCAACTTGCCACTGCGAACAAGGGTGAATCCGTGCGGCAGCAAAAACAGATTGATTCGATCAATCGCTTCTTGATGCGTGAACGCCCTCGGATCGGAATAGGTGAAGCTGCCAGTCGGGAGGGCTCCGACATGCAGCGCCAGGTCGGACTTTTCCGCAACCCACTTGATAACGTCTCGCCAGGGCATGCCGTCGAACGCGAACTGCAATGGCAGTTCCGCGTCGGTTGTTGCTGCCGAGGGGACCACAGCAGGCGGCATTTCTTGCGATTCAGCCAACGACGCGTGTACGACGACAACGATCAGCGTAAGCAAAACAGACCGCATGTGAAAGACTCTACAAACTAGGCTTCGGCGCTATGCAAGCGGCGGCAGGGTGGGGCTTAAGGGCGTTCTAAGTCAGTTTCTACCCTACCTGAATGCCCCAAAAGGTCAATATTCCTCTGTACCAACGTGTATCCGTCGAACTGCGTCGACCTGTATTCAACAGGTTCGAGCCGGGCCCGTGACTGCGGATCAGTGGCTGGGTTTATCCGGGTTGGCGCCGGCTGCAGTTGCCAAATTGCAGTTCCCCGCTTTGTGAAACTGACCGAGCGCACTTAATCCGCGTGTCAGTCTGATTCTTGCGGTCTCAAGTGCAAAAATGGGACCACTTTGTCATGCGCAGTCAAAACTACACCTCGGCGATGTCGCTTTGTGCATTCGGTGATCGCGTCCTCCGCGTCAAGAGGCGCTCTTCGAACCACTCCGCTGCGCGCGTCGGTGTACGGTGAATTCCCCCAGCTAGCCAAAGCCGTTAACAGCGTCGGTCGAAAAGCCCGAAGTTTGTTTCAACAACCCGTCGCGCGTAAGGCGCCCGAGAAAACGACCCATAAACGAGACGCGTAGTTGCGGCGATTAGCTGATGTCTGGTAAGGCCATTCCTTCCGGTCAATTGCGTTCATCGTTGTGCTCTCGGTCGTCGATTGGCTGCGGAACGCGTTGACGGTTGAAATCGAGAACTCAGAGCTCCTGATCGCATTGATCCCTGTCGCGTTGTGGTTGCTGCCTACTGGACGGATAAAGGAACTTTCGGCAGCTTCGAAATCCGCGATCCAGAGCCAAGTGACGAAGTTTTCTTTGAATACCTCGCTCCGAGATCGATATAATCGTCGTTCTCGGAGTTGGAACTCATTGACCGCGCTGAGCTTCCCCCGCATGCACACCAATGCTGCCACGGCTCGTCCCAAGGCCAGCCATGAACAAGCCGCTCCTGACCTGCCTCACGTTATCGCTCTTGCACGCAGTTTCTGCTGTTCCCTTGGCGGCCCAGCAGGTTGCGTACCAGCGGGACATCAAGCCTCTTTTGGCGAAGCATTGTGTCACCTGCCATGGCCCAAGGTGCAGAAGGCCGGGCTTCGCGTCGACACGGCCGCAGCAATCAAACTCGGTGGGGCCGGCGGATGGGCGACCTGCGGTCCGTTCATCCTCGCTCCTTTCTGTGTACGCTTCAAGCTCTGACTTCGACTCGGGGTCTTATACAGAGCCTGCAACACTCGATACTGAGCGTGTGGCTAACACTTACTCAGGCGGGATCTCCCCCCGCTCGTCAAACAGACCTTGCCAGTCCGCACGTGCACCGATTGGTTATTTTGCATTTGTCCATTTGGCTCAACCTTTGTCGATGAGGAACAAGAATTCGCGGTTCGGCGATTCTGCATCACGAAGCCATTCGTTGGTCCATTTCATTCCAGCCATCACGTTGCGTTTGTAGTCCAACTCAATTACGTCAACAACGTTGGCATTCGAGGAAAGCACGTTGTTAAGCTCGTCGGCGGTGGCACGCCCACCCGAACTGTACGAGAGAATTACCCAACGGGCATTGGTAGATCGGATCAATCGTTCAATTGCTTCAACGGCGATAAAGTGTCCTGATGTTGGATTCCTCCGAAATTCTTCAAACACGGACGCTGCGACCGTGTCCGAAGTGTCGCGTCGGCGTCGTGCTTTGCCGAATAATGGAGGGGAATCATTGAGGCAGATAGTTGTCCATACGTGATAATATGACGCATACCGAACGCGCGAAGGGGGCATCTTTTCGTTGTTGGACCCGTATGGCGGATCGTAATACGCAAGTTCAACGTCGCGATCAGCGACGTTGAAGACATCTTCGCACAGCACTTCATGCGCTTCGGTGTTTGGCAAGAGTTTCGGTATCTCTAGCTGCATTTCGTTATACGACCGAGGAGACCAATCCTTGAGGTACGAAACAAAATGCCCAAGAGTGCTATCTACACGGTCAAGTGCCAGAATCAGACTCGTCAAGGCGACGGCCATTTCGACCGTGGAAAGCGAGAGGTTCTCAATCTCTGCCCGAATACCATCTAGCTTGCGCGTGTTGTGAACTTGCCACGGTTTCTTCAGCCCATCTTGCTGAACGGCGACTCCGCCGTTCGCGACTCCGCCATAGTGTTTTGTGAACCAGCCATCCTGGGGTGGCACGTTGTTCAAATGTTGAATCAACTCGGAGTAGTGAGTTCTCGAATCACGGTTTAGCAGATAGCATGTTCCGAACACTTTGGACCAAATCGCGACGTCATTGCTTATAACGCGGTACCCAGACTTTGCGAATGCCTGTGAGACGCGGGTTGAGCCAGCAAAGCCATCAAGGATTGTTCTTGCCTGCGTTCGACTCGCGAGTTCAAGAATGGAAGGTAGAAGTTTTAGTTTTGAGCCTGCGTATTTTATGCCTTCTGTGGGTGGTGCATCGACGACAATGTCATCAAACAGGGACAGGTTGGTCATTGCGAGATTCCTGCACGCTGCTTCAGCAGCGCGATATCGTCCTTGATCTTCTCCAGCGCGGTTGAATGACCGGCTTCAGACGAGACCAGTGCGTGTGAAAAGAGTTTAACCAATACGAGATTGTGCGAGTAGTCGATCTCATTTTCCGCACATCTCGTTCTGATTATCTCTTAATTTCTCTTTCGCGGTAAACTTGGCAGTAAGTCGTGGACGTTGGGTTCAACGGTGGGTGAATACTCGCATGGCTCGGTGTCTGGTAGGTGGGCATCTTGGCGTGTTGCAAGCGGTGGACAAGGGTGTCCAGGTCGATTGGCGATTTCTGAAAAACACTTACGACGAATGCCATTGACGTAACTTCTGTGCCGCGTGACTTACGTCAACGGCTTTCGCGGCAACTTTTCTTGGTGCCAACCTGCGCGGTCGATTGGACACTTGCCGACGCTATCTTTTGTGGGACGGAAGGAACCTTCTGCGACCCCCACAAGGACGTTCAGTCATGCCGAAACAGATAAAGAAGAAACGCTCCCATTCATCTCACTCCA
>PBSM01000168.1 GCA_002726245.1 Planctomycetaceae bacterium
ACCAAGGCAGCGAACCACTTGTTTTCTGGTGGTAAGTCGATCGCGCTGCTTTGGAGCCAGTCCCATTTTCACGACTCCCTTTTTAGTTTGAGTACGTTACCAGTGCATCACCTGTCCTCCGTCCACGTTGAGCGTCTGGCCGGTGATGTTGTTGGCTCGAAAAGATGCGAGGAACACCGCTAGGTTTGCAATGTCTTCACAAGTTTGCCAACGGCCTAACGGAGTGACCTTTTCTACTTTTTCAGTGGCCCAGTCTTCATAAGGCTTGCGCTCGTTTTCGACTTGGGCGTTGAACCAGCTTTGCCACACGGCGCGATTCACCGCGGTCTTGATCATGCCGGGGCATATCGTATTCACGCGAATGTCATACTCTGTGAGATCCTTCGCGGCGCACTGAGCGAAGTTGATCAGAGCCGCCTTTGCCGCGCTGTAGGGAGGATCCGTCTGAGATCCGATCTGTCCGGCGATTGAAGAGATGAAGAGCATGGTCCCTTCTTGCTGCGCCGTCATCTGCGGAGAGAAAGCATGGGCCGTGTTCACCGCGCCGCCGAGATTGATGCGCAGAACGAACTCCCAATCGTCGGGCTCGAGATTCCAAAATGGAAAACCATACTTGCCCGACCCGACGCCCGCCGCGTACACGAGATGATTGCAACCGCCGTATTCAGTTACCACATCGGCGGCGATCTTCCGCAGCACGTGATAGTCGGTTACATCGACTTCGTAGCCGACGACCGTTGCATCGTGCTTGCTAGCGATCTCCTGTGCCGCCTGATTCACCTTGGGATCAACGTCGCATAAGATCACCTTGCAGCGTTCCTCGGCGAACGCTTCGCCAATTGCCCGGCCGATGCCCTTGGCACCACCGACAATAACTGCGGTTTGATACGCTAAGGCGAGATCCACAATCCGTCTCCTGTGCGAATGGCAGTGCTACGGGTTTGCAACGCCAAGCTGCGTGCAGAGTTCCAAGCAGTGGCCATCTGGATCAAAGACACCCGTGGCAATCGCCTGCCGGACAAACTGTTGGACGTCCGGTGGGAAGGTCTCGCTCATGGCGTCATTGTAGCAGGATGCGTGAAATCAGGCGCGGCAGGTGCAGCAACCGGACCTGCTCGCCGGCGAGCTTGATGGGGACCGAGTTTGCCCCTATACTACGTGATTCGCTGAATCTCGCGAGAAGGAAAACAAGAAGATGACGATTGATAAGAGTCTAAGGGTCCGAGCCGGCATGATGAAGACGCGTAACGTTCTCACACGTGCCGAGCGACTCGAGAAATTGAAGGTAGCGGATCGCTGGTCCGAAGGCGATAGCGTGCTCGGCTTGCCGAAGGTACGCGTCCAAAGGCTGGCGATGAAGAAGAAGAAGAAGGTGAAGGTTGTGGAGGAGGAAGAGGGCGAAGAGAAGTTGGAAACTTGATCTTTCGGCTTGGCCTTTGTTTCTTTGCTCATTACTTCTCCTTGTTAATCGAGTACCGCGATGCGCGCCTGCCTGGAATATGGCCGAACCGGGTTGGACGTCGATTTGCCGGATCGTCCCGGCACGAGGACGCTGGCATATAAAGACGCTCAGCCGTTGGCCGATCCGGACGCTGCCGCTCGCAACGTGCTGACGAAGCCAACCGGCACGCCTCCTCTGACCGAATTGGCTCGCGGAAGGAAAGACGCCTGCATTGTCATCTGTGACATCACGCGTCCCGTTCCCAACGAGCTGATTCTTCGCCCGATGCTGGCGATGCTCGGAGAGGCGGGTATCGCCCAGGATAAGATCACGATTCTGATCGCGACGGGCGCTCATCGGCCGAGTACCGACGAAGAGATTGTGGAGATGGTCGGCAAGCAAATTGCGCGCGACTATCGGATTGAGAATCACCACGCGACGGTCTTGGAAGAACACACGAATCTTGGCGACAGTCCGCGAGGCGTGCCGATCTGGATCGACTCGCGATACGTCAACGCCGACCTGAAGATCACGATTGGCTTGATCGAGCCGCATTTGATGGCCGGCTTCTCTGGTGGCCGGAAGCTAATCTGCCCTGGAATCGCAGCGCTGGAAACGATCAAGGTCTGGCACGGGCCTAAGTTCCTCGAACATCCCAAGGCGGACTGCGGCATCCTCGATGGCAACCCTGTTCACGAAGAGAACACTTGGATCGCTCAGAAGGCCGGTTGCGATTTCATCTGCAATGTTGTCATCGATGCTCAGCGACGTGCTTTGAAGTTCGTCGCGGGCGACATGATCGAAGCCTTTCACGAAGGTGTCGATTTCGTGAAGGGTGTTGTTGTCGATACCGTGCCGGAACGCGTTGACATCGTCGTGACCAGTTCGGCTGGCTATCCTCTCGATACGACGTTCTACCAGGCGGTGAAGGGCCTGACCGGAGCTTTGCCAATCGTCAAGCAAGGCGGCACGATCATCCTCGCGGCGAGTTTGAGCGAGGGCATCGGCAGCCCCGAGTTCCAGCAATTGTTCGATGAAAATCCGAGCCTCGATGTTTTCATGGAGCGAATCCTTGGCAAAGACTACTTCGTGATGGATCAATGGCAACTTGAAGAACTGGCCAAGGTGTGTCGCAAGGCGAAAGTCAAAGTCGTCAGTGATGGCTTGCCGGCCGAGACAATCAATCAACTCTTTGTCGAGAGTGCTCCCAGCGTCGAGCAAGCTGTTGCTGATTCGCTCGACGAGTACGGCGAGTCGGCCAGTATGGCCGTCATTCCCAAAGGCCCCTACGTACTAGCTCAAGTCGCATAGTTGTCGGCGCTCGCTAGGCCCAGAAGCGTAACGCCAGTGCGACCATCAACAGTCCCATGGCGCCAAAATCGCGACGAGAGCAGCGATTGCTCTTGGCGTTGTAGCGCAAGTAGTTCAACGTCGCTCCAGTTGGGCACCCGAATCGACAGTAGGCCATCGGAACGAAAGCGGAAGCCACAAGTCCACCAAGTGCGACCGAGAGTGTTGCTGCTCCGGCGATCCAAAAGATGAAAGCATCGAAAGGCTCGATGCCAGCCAAGTTCAGTTGCCAGTGCAACATGCCGGTCAGGATCACGAGCAAGAGCAACAGCCCCGGCACGCACTTCAAACTGCGAACGACAACCCGTGGCAGCCGAGCCTTCCAGGGCAACCGATTCCGCACGAGTTGCTGCGCCGCTCCGAAGGGGCAGACTTGTTGGCAGTAGAGGTTCTTCTTGGAGACCGCTGGCATGATCAGCGCTGCCGCGGTGAGCAACGCCAAACCCGGAGCTAACTGCCACGGCACGCCGCTTTGCGCCCAGCCAACCAACAACGCCTGCGACAGCATGTCGCCATTGAGGAAACCGAAGTACAAGACCAACACCACGTGAAAGCCAACTCGGACCCAACGCGACCCGCGCAACCGAGTGAAAGCCATCAACAACGCGGTGCCCAACACGCAGCAGGTTCCGATGTCCCGCAACGACCAGACGATCCTTCGCGAGCATCCCTGCGACGGCCTCAGAGCTTGCCGTGCCGCCTTTGGCAGGCCGTACGCCATCGCCCTGCTCGTCATCGTCGCGCCCGAGACACCTTCGATCTCTGCCGCCGCCGCCGGATCCAACTTGGAAAGCTCTGCGAGAGTCAGGTCGTTAAATCGCTCTAGGAAGTAACTGTCGTCGCGCACATACCCGACATAGGGCTCGTTGTCATAACTCCTACGTACGCGGATACCCTTGACGCGACCATCGCGATCCAGAGCGATGAGCGTGTCTGTCGGGCCTTGATAACCCATCTCCGTATCCGTCGCGGGCGATGTGCGGAAGACGGACCCCAGAGTCGTTCCACGATCGTCGTGTACATCTAGTATTGCCGGACTCGACTCGTCACTCACAAGCTCGAAAGCCTCGGGAAAGAAAGTCGTCGCTTCGGCCAAGTCGATCTCGTGCGGAAACCGCAACGACGGAGTTGCACCGCCGAGCCGCAAGGCGATTCCTTCCAAGATAGCCAGGCTCGTTAGCGTGGCTCCGCTGACAGCATCGACGCCTGCCGTGTGCCTTGCCTCTTCCCACGACCGACCCGCCAAAACAGTCATGAACACGTCATCGTTGACAACGTCTCGCACATGCTCGACCGTATCGGCACTTCGGAGGATTTCGATTCCAACGACACGATTCTCCGTATCAAAGGCAAGCAGCGTGTTCGTGGGCCCCAAGTAACCGACGATCTGATCGCTAGTTGGTGACGTCTGGACGAAGTAGCCCAACGGCTGTTGCTGCGAATCCAAGACAGTTCTCGCACCCGTGTGCGAGCTTGGGCCAATCGACTTCGCATCGGGAAAGAACTTCTGGAGCCGTCCGGTCGTGACCGGATCTTCTCGCAGACTTACTTGACGCAATTCGTAAGCAACGTGCTGATCCCGAATCAGCCACAGGATGGCTGCGAAGACACCGGCGCGAATCGCGTGAAGTGCGATATGCCCAAGGTGGCCGTCGCGTTCCACAAGATGCGAGGTTTCCGAACCGGCTCGAATGCCAGAGGCTGTTTTCATCGGCGAGTAGCCCTACAACATGCTACTTCGCCAGAAGCTGAATCGCATCGGCGTGAACGAACCCGCCCGCACCTTCCGACGACACGCTGACCAGACAAGACTCACCCGCGGCCAATTCGACCTCGCCGAGCAAAATGAAACCGTTCTCCAGCGGAGGTGGATCTTTCATGTTGATGGCACGTTCGAGCATTCTCTTTGCGGTCCGAACAGTTACCGGAACCTTCGAGCCACGGTTCTCATGTTGTCGATAGGCAAGACGCACTTGGTAGCGTCCGGCTTTCGGTACTTTCGCTTCGAACGCGATCGAAGCCTTGCTGTCGGGTGATGCGTACTGGTAACCGTACGCAACGTAACCCTTCAGTCCCGTTCCAAGCGTCCAACTGCCAACGCGTTTCGCATCTTTGTCATCAACCACAATCCCCGGCAACTTCGCCGGATCGATACCGGTTGGCGGGCCTTCGGCACTGGCTACCAGAACGTGTTCCGGCATCTCGATCTCGTCGAAGACTGTCGAACGATGAGCCTTGCCTGGAAGCTGCACGAGGGTCTTGAGATCGTTGAGGTAATGCGTGTAGACCTCGCGCGGCATGCAATCATGCAACGTGCAAATCGACGCCGCTTTGCCGACGACTTCGCCCATCATGCCGCAAGTCTTCATCACACGCGTCGTGCCGAGAGCTTCATGCGTGACGCTGATGTTGCGTCCCGCCATGAACAGGTTTTCGACGTTGCGTGAGTAGAAGCAACGATACGGCACGGGATAGCCGTAAGTGCGATCGATGCGTCGGTCGTGCTCGGCGATGGAAATGAAGGGGTTGTCGGGAAACTTCCCAGCGTATTGCTTCTTGGGGTAGTGCAAATCGATCGACCACGTGCTTGGCACGAAGCCATCGGTGAACTTCTTCTTGGAAACGACGTAGTCTTGTGTGAGGACTACGTCGCCCATCAGCCGCCGAGATTCGCGTGGTCCGCCGATGAAAGCGATCCATGCCAGTCGTGCATTGCGGTGCTGGTCGCGGCCGTCGCGATTCTTCATGGCGTTGAAGGCACCATAGACTGCTCGCAAGTTCCAATCCCGAATCGCCTCCGCGCCGCCAAGCGGATCTTTGTCGAAGCCACTCTCCCAGAACCACTGACCGTGATGATCTCGCGGATACGGAAAATCCTTCATGTCGAGATCGAGTGCCCACGGTGTCTGCGGGAACTCGACCGGTTCATCAATCTCGTCCCAGACCCACATGTTGCTCATGCCCATGCGACCTTTCGGGGCCATGTCCGAGTCGGCCTCGGCGAGATAGCCGATGGTACCGTGTCCCGTGCAGTCAGCGAAGAGCCTCGCCGTGAATCGCTTGTGTTCGCTCGTTCGCGTATCGAATGCGTACACGGCCGAAATGCGTTTGTTCTCCTTCTCGACTTTGTAAGCGTGGTGATTCAAGAACAGGCCGATGTTCTTCTCGGCGCGAACGACTCGCTCTTTCAACGCGTCGCCAAACTCCTCAGCGCGGCCCGGCGACTTCGTCGCTTTGTCAGCAAATTCGTCAATGATCTCGCCGATCCGTGGATACTCGCCGCGCCGAATCAAGCCCATCGCCCAGACTCGGACTTCGCTCGACCCCTTTGCCGCCCAACACCGGCCGGTTCTGAATCAGTGCGACCTTGCATCCCATGCGAGCGGCGGAAATGGCCGTTCCCATTCCGGCATAGCCTCCACCGACAACCACCAAGTCGTAGCCAGATTTCTCGGTCGGCTCGTCGGACAATCCAAGCAGCTTTTGTCGCCAATCAGCGAGGATGGTGTTCTCGTTCGGAGGTGGCGTCTCGTTCTTGGTGAAGAAAATCGCATCACAACGACCGTCAAAGCCCGTCAAGTCATGTAACGCGATCGTTGTTTCCGCCGACTCGATGTCAACGGTCCCGCCGTCGTGCCAGAACCACTCCTTGCCTTTGGTCCCGAAGTTCTCCGCCACCGGCTTGCCGTTTACAACGAGTTGAAACTTGCCTGGAGTTCCTGGCGCGTCCCACTTCGCAACCCAGTCCTTCGTGCGAACGAAGACGCGATACGTTCCCATCGACGGAAACTCGATGGTTGTCGTGGCGTCCTTCAACGGTCGGCCCATTCCGTGAGCAAGCAGATGTGGCGAACCCATGTTGTCGATGAACTGCGTATCCAAGACCCACCCGCCGTGGTCATCAAAGCTCTCCGCTTCGATCAGCACTTGGTCTTGCGCCGCTGCAGTGCTGATGCCAGGAACGAAGAACAGTGCCAATACGATCAGTGATTTATTCATCTCTCTTTTCTCTCGGTCTTTGGCATGTGTTCCGCGAAAGGTATCTGCATGATACTCTTGAAGTTGCACATCTTTCTTAGCCGCGTAGCGGCAGCATACAATAGCCTGAGGCCGGCTTACGCCCCAAGTTACTATATGCCGTCCCTGTGGGACTGGAAATGGGCAGCTTCATGCCGTCCCTGTGGGACTGGAAATGGGCAGCTTCAAAACATAAACACGATATTCGGGATAGAATGTTTGTCTCGATTGGCCCACCTATCTTCACGCCTTCCAACGGAACACGCCATGAAACAACGAATGCTGCCGCTTGCCGTTGCGTTCGCCGCAATTCTTTCGGTCCTACAAGCTACCACAGCGGACGACTGGCCTCAGTGGCGCGGGCCGAATCGTGATGGATTATCGACTGAAACGGGATTGTTAAATGAGTGGCCCGAGGAAGGGCCCACAGTTGTGTGGAAAGTGGAGAATGCCGGGGTTGGTTACTCTTCGCTATCGGTGAAGGGTGACCGAGTGTTCACGCAGGGCGATCTTGATGGCGTTGAGAACGTTATCTGTTACAGCGTCAAAGACGGCTCGGTGTTATGGGCTGTCCAACCGGAGCCGCTTGGCGAGGCATTGGCCGCGCGTGTTGAGTCGCAATTCGAGCAGCTCGACAAGAACCGTGACGGCAAGATCGATGACCTAGAAGCAGCGTCGGGTGATGGACGCTTGGTAAGTGCGGAATCAGCGAGTGCAGGCAACAAGACCGAGATCGCCGAGCAACGAGTCGGCTGGCTGTTTACGCAGTTGGACAAGGATTCGAACGGCAAGCTTGTGTTCACAGAAGTCCCACAGCGATTGTTCAACGAGTTGTATCAACGCGCGGATCGGTCGGACTCAGATGCCGATGTCGAAGCGCTGGTGAACAGCCGCGTTGCCGCTGCCCTTCAGCAAGACAAAGACGCCGACCAGAAGATCTCAAAGCAAGAAGCTCAAGGTACGCTGCTGCGAATGCTCTTCGGCCGTGCTGACTCACGTGTCGCGGGCGAGCGCAAGGGCGATGGCGTGTTGACGGAAGACGAATTGCGAAAGTACTTCACACAACGAGAGGGAGGCAAAGATGGCGAGATCTCGAAAGACGAATTGCAGCGATACTACGAACAGACACACCCAGGGCGCGACGGTGTGTTCACCAAAGCCGATGTGCGTAGATTCTATGGCGGTTATCGAAACTCGTTCGGCGATGGTCCTCGCGGAACGCCAACCATCGACGGAGACGTTGTCTATGCCGAGGGTGGCAACGGCGACGTAACCTGCTTCGACGCAGAAACAGGAAAGACGATCTGGCACGTGAATCTCGTTGACGACTTCGGCGGCCGCCGTCCCGGTTGGGGATACAGCGAGTCGCCACTAGTCGTCAATGATTGGCTGATCGTTACTCCGGGGGACCAGAACGGCGCGATTGCAGCCTTGGACAAGCGAACCGGAGAAGTTATATGGCGTTCGGAGGATGTTGCCGAAGGCGCCCAGTATTCGTCACCGGTGATTGCCAAGATTGCGGGCGAAGAGCAAATCGTCCAGTTCGGTCGCAACAGTGTGTACGGAGTGTCGTTGATGGGTGGGAAGTTGCTCTGGAACTACTCGGGGGCCAACAATGGGACCGCGAACGTCTGCACTCCGATTGTCGATGACGATCACGTGTTGGCTTCCAGCGCGTATGGCAAGGGCAGTGGCTTGGTCAAGGTTTCGAACGACGGTGACGTGCAGAAGGCAGAGGAAGTCTATTTCGAGAGCAAACTGGCAAACCATCACGGCGGGATCGTGAAGGTTGGCGATCACGTCTACGGCTTTGGCCGTACTTTGATCTGTATGAACTTCCTGACGGGCGAGATTGCGTGGGAGGCTCGCAGCGTCGGCAAGGGTTCGCTGACCTATGGCGATGGCCATCTCTATTGTCTCAGCGAACGGAACGAGTTGGCATTGGTCGAAGCCACTTCGGAGAAGTACATCGAGAAAGGCCGCATTCGCCTGCCAAAGACCGACCGCTCGTCATGGGCTCATCCGGTTGTCGCGAACGGCCGCCTGTACATTCGCGACCAGAACCTACTGACCTGTTACGACATTCGAGCTAACTAACTGAAGATCCACACTGGCAAGAATACAAGTTAAACAAATCAAAGGCCCTGAGTTGCTACCGTGGGTTGTTCTGGTTCCAGCCCTTGGCAAGTACAATGATGTGCACGCTCAGATCCGGTACTGGATCAGTTTGCCTTCCGCCACTGAGGATGCACCATGTCAACTTCGCTCGATCGGCGTCAGATGTTAGCCGCTGCCGGCGCGGCAGTTTCCACTACGCTTCTCCGTTCACCCTCCTCGGCGAAAGCGGCTGACGATTCGAAGGATAGCCCGTTTGGTTATTGCTTGAACATGAGCACGATTCGGGGGCAGAAGCTCTCACTGCCCGAACAGGTGGATGTTGCAGCCAAAGCTGGCTACGACGCGATCGAGCCGTGGACCAGAGAAGTTCGCCAGTACGTCGATGGCGGTGGCAGCCTTAAGGATCTGAAGAAGCGCATCAGCGACGCAGGATTGACGGTGGAGAGTGCTATCGGCTTTGCGACTTGGATTGTTGATGATGACGCAAGGCGGATCGAAGGCTACGAAACAGCTCGTCGAGACATGGAACTGATGCGCGACATCGGCGGCATACGCATCGCAGCGCCGCCGGTGGGCGCGACGAAGCAAACAGATCTCAATCTATTCGCAGCAGCCGAACGTTATCACAAGCTGTTGGACATCGGTGACGAAATCGGCGTCGTTGCCGAACTGGAACTTTGGGGCTTCTCGAAGTCAATGAGCCGGCTTGGTGAGCTTGCTTTTGTGGCGACGGAGTGCGGGCACCCGAACGCTTGTGTTTTGCCGGACGTATATCACATTTTTAAAGGCGGCTCGGATTTCGAAGGCTTGAAGATGATCGAGGGCAGCAAGATTCACGTCTTCCACATGAATGATTATCCGGCTGATCCACCACGCGACAAGATTGGCGACGCGGATCGTGTCTATCCCGGCGACGGTATCGCGCCATTGGGCAAGATATTGCGAACACTCAGGGACAACGGCTCGCGCTGTATGCTTTCGCTTGAGCTCTTCAACAGAAGTTACTGGGAGCAAGACCCGCTCGCCGTCGCGCAAACGGGTCTCACGAAGATGCGTGTCGCAGTCGCCGGCGCGCTTTCCGCTTAGAGTTCACGGATGCCCAGCGCCCCTCGAATTGTTTGCGAATGCGGTGGTGAGTTGCCGCGTCCCATGCCTGCGTCATGTCCTCACTGTGGGGCCGTCATCAGTCGTGTACGCCGACCAATCGGGCCGCTCGTTTGGGGTGGATTAGGTGTCATGTTGCTGTTCGGCTGCCTGCTAGTGACGCTGTGGTTGCTGCTTCGCATCGGGTAGGCATGCGTTTGGTGCCGGTCGGAACAGGTAGCCAGCGATAAAAAAGCTGGTGCTGACAGCGACGAATCGATAGACTGTGGCCGTCTTGGATGCTCGTCTCGCGCGGCGCGGTTTTAGAGGTAACGCATGCCCGACTCAGCGGCAGCAAGCTCACCATCCGAGATCGGTCCGAACCGGGATGCGGCGACGCACAGAACGGCAGGCCGCGCCGCTGTGCTCCGGATGTATGTCTTACTAAGCGTGCTTGCTGCGCTGCTATCCACGCTTTGGTACGATTATAGAGTGGCGCGGATCGGTGTCGAACGAGCCTACACCGCCGTTGGTGCATTGAATGATTCGAAGAACGGTGCGCCCGAACATTTCGTTACCACGCGGACAGACGTTCGCCAAGCTATTGGACGCGTGCCATCCCGGGTCTTCCAGGAGGGATCCGTGACGATCGAGGAATACGGTTGGCCAGCGGGCTTCCCGATCGAATTCCGAGGGCTGTACTCTGAGAGCCCCGAGGTCGCACTTCGCACGCATAGCTACTACGCCGTGTATTTCGGAGCGAGACTGTCAACACACTACAAATTCTACCTGCCACTTGATGAGATTCGAGTAATCCAGACGAGTTCACGGAACTCGGCTTCAGTGGTCACGCGCGTCGAAGATGCTGCTCAGTACTACGAGATGGCGGAACGGCACATGCCAAGATCTGAAGAAGCGTCTGACGACGCCGGCTCACCGCTGTCGCTCGCAGAACGAGAACTGGGCTCGGAGGGAGCCGCGGCAACGGACGAAGCGACCGAAGCCGCTGCCGAGAGCGATGCGCTGCGTCGCAACTTAGGAACGAAGTAACGACTATAACGCGGAATCTTGGGTAATAAGTGTGCGGTGATGATTTCTGGGACGATGGCGAATCGAGGTTCCCACCCCCATCGTCCGTTCGGGACTACGACGCATACTTATCGATGTTCCCCAGACTCCTCGCATTCCCGTTCGGCCGAACACTGGACTTGCCCTTTCGTCTACTCTAGCGTGGTCTCTTAGTCAAAGTATTTCATGAACGTCATTGAAGCAAATTCAGGCTGGGCGGATGGTAGATAACGCCGAGAGCACACTCATCATCACCTTTAGATGTCCACCCACGCGAAGTCGGCTGCAGCCGAGCCAGCCCCGAAGCTTCGTACAAGTGATAGGTGCGATCGTCGTCACCTTGGCGTTGAGCCTCCAAGGGGAGAGCTATGCAGCGACTTCCGACAAATCAATGGAGCGTCCCAACATAGTTCTGATCATGGCAGACGATCTTGGCTTCTCCGATATTGGTTGTTATGGCGGCGAGATTAAGACACCCAACTTGGACGGCTTGGCGGCGAATGGGTTACGATTCACGCAGTTCTATAACACCGCGCGTTGCTGGCCGACGCGAGCCGCGTTGCTGACCGGTTACTACGCACAACAAGTGCGCCGCGACACTTTGCCCGGAATTCCAAGCGGTGGTCGCGGCAAGCGGCCGGCCTGGGCACCGTTACTGTCGCAGATGTTGAAGCCGCTGGGCTATCGTTCTTATCATTCCGGCAAGTGGCACATTGATGGTATGCCGATCGAAAATGGATTCGATCGTTCCTATTATTTGAAAGACCAGGGACGTTTCTTCAATCCGAACGTGCACTGGGAGGATGATGTCAAACTGCCTCCCATCAAGCCCGCTTCCGGTTATTACGGGACGACTGCCATCGCGGATCACGCGGTGAAATGTTTGAAAGAACACGCCGACGAACACAGTGACCGCCCCTTCTTTCATTACCTGGCCTTCACCGCTCCGCACTTTCCGTTGCATGCCTTGCCTGCAGACATCGCCAAGTATCGCGACACATACCGACGCGATTGGGAGCAAGTGCGGCGTGAACGCTGGATGCGATTGAAGTCGGCAGGAATCATTCGATCAGAGTTGTCCGCCGTGGAACGAGATCTCGGCCCGCCCTACCACTTCCCCGAGGCACTCAAGACGCTGGGCTCGGGCGAAGTGAACCGGCCGCTACCGTGGGAAGGGCTTACGGCCGAGCAACAAGCATTTCAGGCAGACAAGATGGCGATCCATGCCGCGATGGTCGATCGAATTGATCAGGAGCTTGGACGAGTCCTGGACCAGTTGCGCGCGATGGATGTGTACGATAACACGCTGGTCTTCTTTCTCTCCGATAATGGCGCCAGCGCCGAGATTATGGTCCGGTCGGACGGACATGATCCCGCCGCCGCGCCCGGTTCGGCGGCATCTTACCTTTGCTTAGGCCCTGGTTGGTCAACGACCTGCAACGCGCCGTTCCGACGCCACAAGACGTGGGTGCACGAAGGAGGCATCTCGACTCCTTTGGTCGTTCACTGGCCGAAAGGCATCTCGTCTCGCGACGAGTTGCAGCACACGGTTGGTCACGTGATTGATATCGTACCCACGATCCTTGAAGTCGCTGGTGCCGACGACACCTCCCGGCCGTCGGATCCGAGAGTTCCTTCGCGACCCGGACGGAGCCTCGTGAAGGCATTCGCGTCGAACGAAGCGGTCACGCGAGAATACTTGTGGTGGTTGCACGAAGGGAACCGCGCGATACGCGTGGGTGACTGGAAACTGGTTGCGGCGAAAGACGATCCGTGGGAGTTGTACAACCTCGCGAACGATCGATCGGAAACGACGAATCTTGCTGCCGCGCACGCCGGCAAAGTCCAAGAGTTGTCTAGCCAATGGCAAGAACGCTTCGACGAATGGACGCGCATTGCGACGCAAGATCCCGTGTCTCAGACACGCGGCGAGTAGAACGGCTCACAGCGTTCCGACAAACAGAACAAGAAACCGGGAGGAAAGTCTTATTCACCTGCTGATGCCGTTCGGTTCGAGCGTACTCGTGATCATCGCGTTCCTGGTGCTCAAGCGTGTGCAGGCGCGAGGCGTTTCCCCTTGGACGGTGATCATCGCCGTGACGTTCGCTCCAGCGACGATCTTTCCTGCATTGACGCTGCTGGGTGGCACGATGCAGCCGTTGTCGCTGTTGTGGCAGCCGGCCATCCTGGGGCTGCTATTCGTCGCCGGCCAAGTCTTCATGTTTCTCGCGATTAAGCTGGGTGACGTTTCGATCGCAGCCCCGGTGCTGGGCGTCAAGGTGTTAATCGTTCCCGCTCTAGGAACGCTGCTCATCGGCGAATACCCGGAGGCTCGAATCTGGTTGGCGGCGGCCGTCGCGATGCTGGGCGTTGGATTTGTCCAGATGACAGACGCGACCGTCGAACGCTCCGGCGTTCTGGCTTCCGTTGTCTTCGCCTTGCTTGGCGCGCTATCGATGACTCTGTTCGATCTGTTGATCCAACGCTGGGCACCAGCTTGGGGCGCGGGCTATTTCCTGCCAATCGCTCTTGCGTTCGCCGCGTTGTTTTCTCTCGCCTTCATCCCATTAGCCGATCGGCCGAAGGAGCTGGTTCGTCACGGCGGCGTGACGCTCCTGCTCGTCGGAGCGGTGCTGATGGCCATCCAAGCGATCGGTATGACGTTCACACTCGCGCAGTTCGGAGATGCCACTCGCGTGAATATCGTCTACTCGCTGCGAGGAATATGGGGAGTTGCATTGACATGGATGCTGGCCAGGCACGCACACGCGACGGGCGAGCATCCAAGTACTCGCACGATGCTGATGCGTATGGTTGGTGCGATGTTCATCGGCGTCTCCGTAGTGCTGTCCGTGACATAACGCTCAGAGAGTGGCTCGCGGCCCAGCTAGACGCGAGTGTAGAATGGGTGAACGGGTGATCTTGCCGCCCCTTCGTTGTCCGAATCCGAAACACGATTTTTTCGAAAAGATAAGTAGCTTTATGAGAAAGACTCTTTCCGTGTTCGTCATTACCGTTGCGTTGCACAGTCCCTGCATGCGATCTCCGACTGCCGGTGCCGAAGAGGCGAAGCCAAAATACAACGTGTTGTTTATCATTTCCGATGACCTCACCGCCACAGCTCTGTCGTGTTATGGCAACACGGTGTGCAAGACGCCGAACATCGATGCCATCGCTGCTCGCGGGACTCGCTTCACGCGTGCCTATTGCCAAGGAACCTACTGTGGTCCGTCGCGGGCGTCGTTCATGTCCGGCTACTACCCTCACGCGACTGGTGTTCTAGGTTACAAAAACCCACGGCCGCAGATCGGAAATCGAGCTACTTGGTCGCAGCACTTCAAGAACAACGGTTACTACGCAGCTCGCGTTAGTAAGATCTTTCACATGGGTGTGCCGGGTGGTATCGAGATCGGAGGAGACGGCCGCAATCATGATGGTGGCAACGGCGCGGATGACGCGGTTTCGTGGACCGAGAGATTCAACAGCCCAGGACCGGAATGGAAAGCGCCGGGTGTTGGAGAAACGCTCGAGAACAATCCCGATGGCAAGAAGCCGGTGGTGGGTGGTAACACGTTTGTCGTTGTCGAAGCGGACGGTGATGATATGGTTCACTCCGACGGGAAGACGGCAGCCAAGGCGGTCGAACTGATCGAGAAACACAAGGATGAACCGTTCTGGCTCGGCGTCGGTTTCGTGCGACCACACGTTCCCTTCGTCGCTCCGAAGTCTTACTACCCGCCGTTTCTGCCCTACGACAAGATGGTCTTGCCTGAGAAGGTAGAAGGCGATTGGGACGACATTCCGAAAGCGGGGATCAACTACAAGACCAGCCGGAACATGAAGATGGACATTCGCCGGCAGAAGAAGGCGATGGGGGGATACTATGCTTCGGTGGCATTCATGGACGCGCAGGTCGGCAAGGTGATGAACGCTCTGAAGACGGCGGGCTTAGACGACAAGACGATCGTGATTTTCACCAGCGATCACGGTTATCACCTCGGAGAGCACGATTTCTGGGCGAAGGTCAGTCTGCGAGACGAATCGGCTGCGGTCCCATTGCTCATCAGCGTCCCGGGCAAAGCACCGGCGGTCTGCAACAGTCTCACGGAGCTAATCGATCTCTATCCGACGATATCGAGTCTCTGCGGACTCGAAGTTCCCGCGCGGCTGCAGGGTAAGAACATCGCACCCATGCTGGACGATCCGACCGTTCAGGTGCGCGATGCCGCCTTCAGCGTGGCTCCATCGCGCAAAGGCTTTCTACTTCGCGAAGACAAGTGGGCGTACATCCAATACAAAGAGGATGCATCGGCGGGTATCGAACTCTTCGACGCAGAACGGGATCCGCTGCAATACACCAACTTGGCAGAAAATGCTGAGTACGAAGCCGTTGTCGAGAAGTTCAAAGCGAAGTTGGCTGCTAAGCTAAGAAAGCTAAGAGACAACGATCTGTAGCTCAATTGACTTTGTCGTGCGGTGTGGTCGGCAGTGTTAGCGTGCCGGCGCGCTTCTGCCGCTTGATCGGAACTCGTTCGGTTTGGATTTTAATTCCTTGACAATCTTGGGGTGCTCTGAATGGAGGCTGGTCGTTTCGCCGGGGTCGGTTGCAAGGCTGTACAGTTGTCCCACAACTCCAGACGCGGTGTCTTTCAGACGAAACGGCTTGAGACGCGGGCGGCTGCAATTGTTTCCACCGGAGCCTTGATGATCCAAGTACTTCCATGGGCCGTGTCGAATCGCCAACGCAAGGCTGATGGTTTGATGTAGCGTGTACTTGCGAAGGTGCTGGTCGCTTGGTTGATCCCCACTCGACACCGGCAGGAAGTTGAAGCTGTCCTCGGCGGCATCATTCGGCAGATCGGCTTCAACGACCGCAGCACACGTTGCCGTCACGTCGGTCAAACAAAACGGCTGGTCTGTCAAGCTGCCCGCCTTGATCCGACCGGGCCAGCGAGCAATCATCGGCACACGATGACCTCCTTCCCAGTTATCCCGCTTCATTCCTCGCCAAGGACGCGCGCCGTCGTTCCCGTAGTCCTTTCGCATGTTTATGACGCTGGTTACTTCCGGCCCGTTGTCGCTGGAGAACATCACGAGCGTATTGTCGCCGAGTACGAGGTCGTTGAGCGTCTTCATCAGCTCGCCGAAAACATAATCCAGTTCGAAGATGAAGTCTCCGCGGGGTCCGGCGTTGGGCTTTTCGACGCTTCCAACGCCGTCGATTGACCGAGAATGGAGAATGCGCCCTCATGAGCGCGCAAGCCAAATCGCGGATGTATCACTTTGACTGCGCGTCCGTGATGAGTTTTTGGGACCAGCGCATGGGTCCACTTCAAACACAGCAGCCAGCTGTATCCGCTAACGAAGACGAAAACGGCAACGCCCTCGCCAGCTTCGTCCTGCACGGCATCAAGGAGTTCGACGGACTCGGCAGCGCGGTCAGCTCGGCGGGAGATGTGAGCGGGGATGGGTTGGACGATCTGCTGCTTAGCGAGTATCGAGCCGAGGCCAGTGGCGACTTCGGCGCCGGGCAAAGCTATCTAGTCTTCGGCCGGGATGATGGTTTTCCGCTGGAGTTGAACCTGGAAGATTTGTTGCCGGCCAACGGTGGCGACGAGAACAACAACGAGTTGGTGGGCGAGATCCAGACGACAATCACGGCGACAGAAGTCACCGAAGTGCGGCGGCGGCCCTGGGGAATTCGTCGTGGACGGAACCGCTGACTCGTTACAAGCTACAAAGCAAGGTATCGACATTCAGGAAAACCCAACACAACTGGCTCTATCATCGATACTACATCCGGCTCCGACACAAGGACGATTTGAAGAGCATCTAACTTTTCACGACCCGATCGCCGGACGAATTGCGAGAAAGACATCTGCGATACTGCGAGCAGCTTGATGTCAAGGTGGACAAGCACATTCGCCAATACAATACCGACCGTGCCATTGAAGACCTGAGCCTTTACGGCCTGGCACGAGAACAGGACATCGAAAGTAGCGAGCCAAAGAGCATAGAGTCGAATGAGATTCTTTAACACTTTGGTCTTCGAGTGACCTTCCGATTTTTTGAAACACTCTTCTGCCGGCATTTCTTGCGTCAGCTAACCTGCTCAGGTCACATCGATTGCGCCAAGCAAGCTTGGGAAAGGGGAATGAAATGTAATCTACAACTTAGGTGAGCGTTCGCGAACTAAGGAACGAGTTTAACAATCGAACCGGAATCCTCGGTAGTAAGCGTGCTGCGATAATCTCCGAGCGTTATCCCGCAGGGACGCGGTCAATTAACCCCAGGTTTCAACCTGGGGATCGATACCCCATACCCATAACGAGTCCCGAAGGGACGATGGCGAACGGGCGTGCAACCGATGCTAGCAGGCCGAGTGAATCGCCATAGGCGTATTTGCGATCTCGTGTTAAATTGCCGACGGCGCGCCTGTAGTATTTACAAAACGGACGCCAGGACGCCTAACTGATCGAGCGCAAGGAGGTGCCCATGTCGGGTCAATCATTCCGCTTCATCCATGCCGGAAGCTTTCACCTCGAAGGAACACTTGCTGGAATCAGCGATGCGCCCGAGCATATGCTCGAGCTGCTGGTGAATGCTCCGTACGAAGCCGCGGAAAACGTTTTCCAAGCCGCGATCCGCGAAGAAGTTGACTTCGTCGTCCTCGCTGGCGACCTCCTCGACCCAACGCACGCCGGCCCTCGTGCTGTCGCCTTCCTGCGAAAGCAATTCGAAAAGCTTGGCGAACGAGGCATCTCGATTTATTGGGCGGCGAGCGAAATCGATTCGCGAGAAGACTGCATTCGGATGATCGAATGGCCTGCCAACGTTCGCATCTTTGAGTCCGACAAGGTCGAGCAACTGACCCACTTCCGCGGTGAACACGCGATCGCCGATTTGTTGGGGCGGAGTTGGACCTCGCAACGTTCCCTTCGCGCTGGCGAGTATCTCAGTCTCAGTGTGGGCGGATATCAGATCGCAGTCTTGCATGAGCGGGCTGATCTATTCAACGAACCACGGCAAGGCATCGAGTATTGGGCGGTGGGCGGATCAAAGGTTCCGGACACACCGTTCAGCGGCATCGTCACGGCGCATTGCCCCGGTAGTCCGCAAGGCTTTTGCCCCGCCGAAACGGGTAACCACGGGTGTACGCTGGTCTCGGTGGGGTCCGACGGTGAAACACGATTGCGGATGATCGAAACCGACGCCGTCAGTTGGTATCAGGAGCAAATCGATGTCGCGGGTGGAAGTGCTCGAAGCGAGGCACATAACGAGTTACGTTCGCGAGTCCGCACACTAGCGGAACAAGATCAGGCTGCCCTCGTCAATTGGCAATTGTCAGGAATCGGACGCTTTGACAGTCCCTTTGCTCAATCAAAGCAACGAACGGAGACGTTGAATTGGTTACGGCGCGAATACGGCTTTGCGACGCCACCGATTTGGTCGCTCTCCTTGAACCTCGACCCTCCGCATGCCCTCCGCGCGGAGTGGTGCGAAGAAGATTCGATCATGGGCGACTACATGCGAGTTGTCAGTGGTTATCAAGAACATGATGAACGGCCGATCGAGTTGCGTAGCTTGATCGGAGATCACCAGTTGCCGGCGCGCTTGCAGAGCGAGACGTGGTTGACCGACCCGTTCGAGCGCGACGAGGTGCTGCGACAAGCAGCCCTCCTCGGCCTGGATCTGTTGCGCGGCGATGACCGGATGCCGCACGAAACAGCGTCATCTTCGTCATGACCCAGCCAGTGAGGATGACGGCGTGAAGATTACGAATGCACAGGTAAGTGGTTTCGGCGTATGGAACGACATGACGGCGAACGAATTGTCGCCGGAAGTCACTCTGTTCTACGGCCCGAACGAGGCTGGCAAAACGACGCTCATGCAGTTTGTGCGAGCCGTGCTTTACGGCTTTTCGGACGAGCGCCGACACTTGTACTTCCCACCTGTCTTCGGCGGCACGCCGGGCGGCGTGTTGAACGTACAGAATCATAGCGGCGACTTCACGATCGAACGGTCGCTGGAAGATGACGATCAGACAGTAACTGGCCGAGTGGTCGTTGGCTCCGAGAACGGCAGTCGCCAAGGTCAACACTTATTGAACGTGCTATTATCGGGAATCGACGAGTCGATCTTTAATAATGTGTTCGCTGTTGGCATCCACGAGTTGCAAGAACTGGCGACGCTGAACGACACGCAGGCGGCGGAGCAACTGTACAACTTGGCGAGCGGCGTCGATCGCGTATCGCTGGTCGAAGTGATGCGACATCTGCAGTCGGAACGCGTTCGCATCTGGGGCGACGATGGTGCCGAATCGGAACTGGGCACGCTCTTATCGCGCCGCTCGCGGTTGCATTCGGAAACCGAGACGCTTGAACGTCAGACTCGGCGCTGGATCGACCTCGCTCACCAACAACGTCAACTCGTCGGCGAGATCACTGATCTTGAGAAGAAGATCGGAACGTACGAGTTCGACGCTCGAACGGTCGAGATCGCGATTCAGATTCGCGACAAGTGGAATAAACGAAGTGATCTGGCGCGTCAACTGAATCGGATCGGTCACGTCGAGCTGTTTCCAGAAGGTTGTGTAGGTAGACTGGATGAACTTAACCAAACGATCTCCGAGCAACGAGAACTGCTCAAGCCGATCAAGTCCCGTCGCTTGGAATTGCGGCGCGAGATGGCGGCTCAGCCGATCAACAGGGCTCTTTGGGATCGCTCGTGCCGGATCGAGGCGATGTGCGAGCACGGCCCGTGGCTGGCCTCGCTAGATCGTGAAATCGCGGCACTCGACGAAGAGCTCGAAGCGTCAGAAGTACAACTGCTCACGTGCGATGAAGAATTGGCGGCGCTGGGCGGTGTCGTTCTGGCTGAGGGAGTCGTCGTTACAGATCGTACGTTCCAAACGCTACTCCCGTCCGCGCATGTGGTACGCGAGGCTCTTCGGAAACGAGAGATCGCACGCACGCATCGCAAGAAGACAAAGCAAGACGAAGCCGAGGCTCTCAATGAGTTAGAGTATGAACTGCAAGGCCATGCTGAGACTTTCGAGGAGTCTCTTGAACGCGCAGGTAACAGCGTCAAGCTCCTTCGTCGGCGCATCCAGATCGAAGAACACATCGACGCGATGCAAGATCAGAGCGAGGAACTGGAACAAGACAACCATGTCCTGCTCGATTCGCAGTTCCAACGCGTTCGATTGTTCATCTGGGTCGGCATTCTGTTCATGTTCGGTGGCGCCATGCTGCTGAGCGCGTTCTTCCCGGGACACATGAATCTCAGTCTGGAGGTTCGTTGGGCTGTCGGGTTACTCGGTGCCGTGGTTTTGCTGGTCTCGATCGCTTGGAAGAGCGTGGCCGAACAGACGGCGGAGGACGAGTTGAACGACTCGTTCCGCCGACGCGAGACTCTCGAACGAGAGCTTGGTCAGGCGATTGACGAGCGAGAGGAAGTCGATCGGCTTCTGCCGACGGGCAGCGGGCCGTTCTCGATGCGGCTGGCCTCCGCCGAAAACGTTCTGAAGGCTCTCGAAGAAAAGGTACCTTTGCAGACGGATCGTAAGGAAGCGGAACGTCGCACTTATGACTCCAAGCGATATTCCTCCAATGTCGAAGAGGAGTTGAAGGAAGCCAAGACGCGTTGGAAGCGCGCGTTGCGAAACGCCGGGCTGCCGGAAACACTCTCGCCCAAGCACGTCAAGCAACTCAGCGTCCATTACGAGAACCGCTCCAAGATCCAAACTCGTTTGGATCAACAACGCGAGCGTCGCGAGAAGCTGGTCGGAGACCGAGACATCCTGGTGGACCGACTGCAACAGTTAAACTCCGACATCGGCATCGAACTTGTTAGCGAAGAACCGCAAGTACAACTCAGTCAGCTTGCGACGGCACTGTCCGGACAGCGCGAGATGGTGGATCGTCGTCGCGAGTTGCAGCGAGCCGAAAAGGAAGTGCGGCGGGAGTTGGCCGGACAACTCAAGGCGCTCCGGCGGCTGATGCGTTCTCGCGAGGCTCTCTTTTCTGAAGCTCGCGTCACAGACGAAGAGGCGTTGCGAGAGCGTGCCGAGACACTGCAGTTGATCGCCGAGTTGACGGAGCGAAAAGATTCCTTGACCGAACAGATTTCGGCCATCATCGGCTCGCACTGCTCGGCAGCGGATTTCGAGGAAGAGCTGACCGAGAACACAGCGGAAGAACTCGAATTGCGTTGGAACGAGTTGATTACGAAGCTACAGGACTCGCAAGCGATGCTTGGCCAGTTGCACCAGCGACATGGTGAAGTCAAGCAAGAGATGAAGTCGTTGGCGGAAGATCAACGTCTGGCGGCTGCCAAGTTTGAGCTGGAATGCTTGGACGAGAAGATCCAGGCGTTGGCGGAAGAATGGCGTGGGCTCGCAGTATCACTACGGATGCTGGAAGACATTCGCGAGTCTTACGAAGCCGAACGACAACCCGAGACGCTCGGTGAAGCATCGATCTACTTGCAGACACTCACCGACGGCAAATACACACGAGTCTGGACGCCACTCGGTCAGAACGAACTGCGAGTCGACGATGCGAACGGCCAGCCGATGGCGCTCGATGTGCTCAGCCGAGGCACACGCGAGGCGATCTTCCTCAGCCTGCGTTTGGCATTAGTTGCAGCCTACGGTCGGCGTGGCGTGACCATTCCGATGATCCTCGACGACGTGCTGGTCAACCTCGATCACAAACGAGCCAAGGCCGCGGTTGAAGTGTTGTGTGACTTCGCGAAGGAGGGTCGGCAATTGCTCTTCTTCACATGCCACGAACACATCAAAGCGATGTTCATGACAGCGGATGTCGATATTCGCGTCCTGCCGACGCATGGCGTTCCCGGCACGGAGATTCGCCGCTTGGAGATTGTCGAGCCAGAGCCGGTCGATACGCTGTTGGCGTTTGAGCCACCGGTCGAGGATGAGGAGATTCCGGTGGAGATCTGGGACGAGGGTATTGTCGAGCCGGAGGAAGAAAAGACCGAGGAAGAGGCGGCAGTCGAGATCCAGCTTGAGGAAGTCGAGTTGGAAGAAGAGCCGGAGGAAGTCGAAGTCGAACTTGAAGAGGAGTTCGAGGACGAGGCAGAAGAGGTCGCCGAAGAAGTCTTTGCCGAACTCGAGGACAATCATGCGTTCGACGATGGCTCCTGGTGGTGGGAGCCATCGCGACGCTTGTCCACCGAGGAAGAAGAGACCGCCGCCTAGACGTCGCCAGAGTGTGCTATCAGTCATGGACTTGTTTCTCATCCGCCACGGGCAGTCGCAGAATAATGCGTTGCCGGAATCACAGCGCGTCGAAGATCCGGGGCTAACCGAAATCGGACACGAGCAGGCGAAGAGACTCGGCGAATGGATTTCGGTCTTAGGGCTGACCAAGCTCGTAACAAGCCCCTTTCGCAGGGCGTTACAGACAACGGAGCCAATCCGCCGGGCGACGGGTCTGGTTCCAGAAGTTCGTACCGAGCTTCATGAACAAGGTGGGTGTTACCGCGGACACACGGTTGAGAATACCGTTGGCCGGCCCGGCCTGACACGCGCTGAGATCGAACAGGAGTTCGAGGGCTTCGGTGTTGCCGACGACATCGACGGATGGTGGAAGAGTAAGCCGTATGAAGACTTCGCAACAGCGCGGCGACGAGCACTAGAGTTGCTGCAATGGACTCACAAACAGTTCGCTGAAACAGATGAGCGCGTGGCGTTCGTATCGCACGGCGATTTGATGCTGCTGTTCTTGAAACACTTTCACGCCGAGACCCTAGACTGTCCCTGCAACACGTCGGTGACGACGGTGCAAATCGCATCCGGCGGCGGGACGCAGTTGACAGATTTCGATCGCACCGAGCACTTATCGCCGGATCTAGTCACACGCTGATGACTTGGCGGCGTGGCGGCTGCAGCCAAGTAGGTCACGCTCGCCGAGCGTGATGTCGAACCGGTGGCTCTTTATTCGGCGAAGTCACGTCCGTCTGAGGTCACTTTCGGCGAAAGTGACCTACTCAGAGCGGAGGCTTGGTAGGATCCTTACTCCGCGCCGACCAACTCGGTCACTTCAACGTCATCCCCCATTGCTGGATCGTCAGAATTGACGTCGTCACTTTGCGACTCGTCAAGCAGATCCATCTGCTTTGCGATTTGAGTGAAGTATACACCTAGCTCCGGCCATGCGTCGCCATCGCGGAATCTCACCGGCTTTGCGAGCTGTCCGTTCGCCAGCTTTTTCATTTCTCGCTGCATCCGAAATATTGGACCGGCGAACCCATTGGTGATTCGCAGCAAATCGACATACAGGAATGGAAGAATCAAAATGCTCGCAGGGACTGCTTGCCAATAATCTCGTACGAAGCCGAAGAAGTGAGCACCAAAAGGAGTCGCAGGGCTGGCAACGACGCGAGCGATCAGAATAGGTACAACCAAAAAAAGAATGCAGCACAACCAATAATAAAGAAAACGAAATACTAGCCGGCCCTGGACTTGGCGATCGACGAGAAGCCGCTTGCGCAGATGCAAGTTGGATTGCTTTGACATGACGTTGCCGTCTGTTATTTACCTGTTGTTCACACTTGGAGTACTTCAGGCCGTAGCGACCTGACTACATGTGTTAAACAATACCTCGTGAAGAGCAGTTGTCGACAAAGTCAGTTCCGGATCAGTTGCCGCAGCCACCATGTCTTGCGAGTATCGTTACGACCCGCATTGTCGCCACGATCTGACTTTGACGAAGGCAGAACCGGGTGCGAAAAATCTCCGGCGCTGTCAGCCATCGATTGAGAGATGTAGGCCGGCTCGAAGTAGGTCACGCTCGCAGAGCGTGACCTCGAATCGGTGGCTCTTCATTCGTGTGAAGTCAGGTCCGTCTGAGGTCACTTTCGGCGAAAGTGACCTACTCGGCTTCCAGCGAAGCGCACACGATCTCTTTATCGTTGCGGATGAAGACGTGCTTGTAGGCGAAAGCGGGATGCGCCCAACAGACTCCGTTTCGCCGTCCGCTGCCACTGAGCTGCGGTTTGGTGGGGTCAATCAGTTTGGCTCGACTCAGCTCTTGGAAACCAGCGGCTGAGAGCTTCGAGATGATCAGCTCACCCATCTCATTGAACATCCACACCCGCTCACCATTGCGGACGAAGTGAAGGTTGCTCCAGCGGTTGCGAGGTGTCGCTCGACTGTCTTCCCACAGTCGATCGCCGCTTGACGATTCCAGACAGCGTAATTCCCCGTAGCTATCGACACCGTAAATGTAATCGCCGTCAAAGATTGGCGTGCTGATGATCGAGTGCAGGGCGTCTGTGTTCTTTTCGTCCTGACCAACTCGCCGCCAGATCATTTCGACAGCCGGTTCGTCTTGGCGAAGCCGAAGCATTAAGGAACCATCATAGAAGGATGTGACAAACAATCGGTTCCGATCAATCAACGGCGTGGCGATTCCTATTGGCATGTTGCGAGGAGTCATCGCGTGATGCCAGTGCACGCGACCATCTCTCGGATCAAGTCCGGCGACGCCGTCACCAGTCCAACAGACTACGACTGGCTGGCCAGCTTGTTCGATCAGGATCGGGGCGGAGTATTGCGCGCGGTCATTCAACGCCCGCCATTCCTCGTCACCGCTCTTCTTGTCGAAGGCGACGATCGATGCGTTTTTCTTGGCGCCGATATGCACGATGACAAGGTCTCCGTAGATCAATGGTGAAGAGGCAATGCCCCAAATCGGCATCCGTCTGCCGGCAGCGATCTGGTACTCTTCATTGAGATCTCGTTTCCAAAGAACGACACCCGCTCCGGCGTCCAGGCAATGCAAGTGCCCCATCGCTCCGAGAGCATACGCGCGGCCATCGTCGATCGTGACGGATGCGCGTGGTCCGGCTTGATAGCTAACCGTGTATTCGCAGTCATATTCGTGCGTCCACAGTTTGCGTCCAAGCTTCCAGTCGAAACAATGAATCCGCTCGATTTGCTTCCGCTCGACCTGCCGATCCGTCACGTAGACACGACCGTCTGCCACGGTAGGGCCGCTGTAGCCAGCTCCAATCGGTTGTCGCCACAGAACCTCGATCTGCTCAGACTCGAACTTGTCGATGATGCCAGTCTCGTTCCACCAGCCATCGCGGTTCGAGCCACGCCATTGTGGCCATTCTTCGGCGAGAAGATTGGGGACAAGATAGAACGCAATTACAACCGAAAGGATTAAGCAACGCATGAGCAAACTCGATCTAAGGTGAGTAAACAGGGAAGTTTCACACCATCATGGCGTGGCCTAACGCACCGAGCAAGGTGCGACCCGTGGCGGTGTGGCACAGTTTCACTGTTGCAGTTTCACTGTTGCACGTCTCTCCGAGACGTGATTCTTGCGATTTGGAGGGCGATGACTTGTCATCGCTTTCTTTCGCAACCGACTTTCGCCGCGAAATCGGTGGTTTTCTACAAGCCATGGAAAGAGAAAGCGGCGACAAGTCGCCGCACTCCGCGTGAGCCGCGAATTCGTTAGCTTACCGCCAACAAGCCCACGATCCGCGTCACACCTCCGCCGTGGCGAGCACTTGTGACAGGCTGACGAGTCTGGCTTGTTGCGATTGCAGGAATCGGATTGACCGGGGCCTTCGTGCTCAATCTCTACGCTTTGAACTTCATTCCACCCGGAGCCTCACAGGTTGTCATTCAATTGGCTCCACTGTTCGTGATGCTCGGTGGTGTTGTCTTGTTCCGGGAGCCGTTTCGCACGGTTCAGTGGGGCGGCTTGTGCATCCTGATTGTTGGACTCCTGCTATTCTTCAACCATCGGCTGGGTGACTTCGTTGGAAACTTCACCGACTATTCGTTCGGAGAATTCCTCGTCGTTTACGCAGCTTGTGTGTGGGCTTCATACTCCTGAATAGACCATCCTTGTCCGTCGTGGTATGTCAGCGTGTCCGAATCGAGTCCTCTCACCATCTCCTCGATCCGGGCGGGTGTACCCCGCAGGCGTTCGAGAATATCAAGGAGCGTCGACGGGGGAAAGTCGAAGTTGAACTTGCGATCAATCCAAAGCCACTTAGTCATATGTCGATCTCCAGACATTATTCATGTTTCATGATCGCCCCGCCCGGCGATGGCGGTCATGTTCTCCATCGTCGCCAGCTTGCAGTCGGCCACGTACACAAAGTCAACTCGCCCCACCAGTTCGCTCAACACTTGCCACGTCGCTTGATGCGTTTGGTCGTTCGTCGTGTTACCGCTGGCGGCTTGAAAGTAGACCGGAATGCCGCCGTCGTCGCTGACCGTCAAGATGTACAGCAACTGTTTGAGGTCCGGGCGATGATCCTTGTTGTGACCCCAAGTAATGGCTGGAGCCGTGCGGCCCAGCTGTCGTTCTCCGCTGGCCGCGTCGGCATGATCGCCGCAGAACGTGATCGTCGTCGAATCGTTGTGCAACTCATCGAGCCGCACGTCGAACTCCCGAACCACGTGCCGGACGACGTCCACTGAAGAAGTCCAGCGGGGCCAGTCGTGTTCTGCATTCGGCCGCCAGTCATTTTTATCGCCGACAGCGAAAGCCACGACAGCTTTCCAAGAAGAAGGAGGAGACGTTCTGGACCGCCCATCCCCTGCAGGTTTGGCGCGGCGAATCCGGGCTACGGGCTGGTAGTTGATCCAGCACTAAGGCATACGTCCCGGTCCACGTGGCAGCCAAAAGATCGGCCCCAGCATAGAAGTCGGCCAGTTTGGGAAGCTGCTCAAGGGTTTGCAATCCGGCGCCTGAAGCAACGGTAGATCTCATACATTGGCGTGCTCTACTCTTAACTGGTAGGCTGCCAAGGGAATGCCGTTACGCGCAGCGGGGTGTTCACTGACGAGTCTTCATGATCAGATCGGGCGGTAGTCGGCGGATGAAAGCTGTCCAGCGGCGTCATGTCAGTTGCCCCATCAACCTCAGATTTGAGGCATGCAAAGCAAGAGACGAATTCCAGATGGTTACAAATGGGCTGATCAAAGTCGGCGTTGCCATCATAAGCCTGTTGGTCGGGACGTGTGCCGCCGCGGTTGAGCCGGGTTTTGATGTCGAAGTCCCCTACGGGTTTGTCGGTCCGCTTTCTCTTCAAGACACGCGTCTGTTTGCCATCGATCGCATGACGATGACGCGTCTGTTTTCGACTGACGCTGGACGGACGTGGAAAGAGACGGGGCCGCTGGTTGATTCAAGCGGACGTCCTGTTCTCGGATCCGGACAGCAGCGAGGCCATCTGCCCAGTCTTATTCGGCTGGCATCCGGCGCGATTGCCCTGAAATACGACATCCGCTCCAGCGCCGATGCTTCACAACTCGATTGCTGGATTGTCCGATCGACTGACGAAGCGGCGACTTGGTTTGAACCGGTTCTCGTCACTCGGTCGCAAAGTAGGTCCAACGCAACTTGGTTGACCCAGACCAAAAGCGGGCGATTGGTGTTGCCCACCGAGTACTGGTTCCAGCAGCCTGGCGATCGCGGCATCGGTATCTGTACGGCGTTCTATTCTGACGATGAAGGGCGGTCGTGGAGAGAGTCGAAAGATACGCTTTGGGTCTGGGAAAACGGCGGTGCGTGGCAGGGGGCGTGCGAAGTTCCGACGGTCGTCGAAACGGCCGACGGAAGGCTGCTGATGTTCATGCGGACGTGGTACCAGAGAATCGCGCAGAGCTACAGCAAAGACGGGGGGCAGACTTGGTCTCCGGCAAAGCTCAACGATCTTGTCAGCAGCAATTCGGAAATCTTCCTTGCACAAATCCCGAAGACGGACCATCTGCTTTGCATCTGGAACCAGGCTGACACGCAGGAGATCAGGACGGGCTATTATCGAGCACGGCTTACAGCCGCGGTTTCGAAGGATTCCGGTGCTTCATGGGGCAGTCTTCGCACGATCATTCAATCACCCGGCCAAAAGCAGGTCCGCCTCATTTCACCAGTCGGCGCGCCTGCGTTCCTCCGGACACCAATGCCCGTTCCGACAGAAGAGGGAATGCTGGCGGACGAATTCCACATGAATCGCGCGCCGAGGATTCACTTTATCGGTCAGCGCGCCTACGTCAGATACACACATCGGCGATACAAATACGTGGATGGCAAACGAGAACGAACCGTCAACCAAACCCGCCTGCGGGCCATCCCCACCGACTGGTTTTACGAAGCGGCAGAGCCGTAACGCGGCGAGCTACCGCTCGGCACAAGGACCGAATTCTTCGGTGGCGACGAACCAGCCAACCTGCCTCGGTGACATCGACGACTCAGCCAAACGCATGTTGCTGACATGCATCGGTGAGGCCCAAGCGGTCGTTCACGGCGTCGCCACCGCCCGTACCAAGCGAATTGCACGCGAGAATGGTGTTGTTCAGATCGCCTGACAAGTCGTAAAGTCCTCGCCGCCATCAGCACGCGGCTATCCGCCGGACATGCTCATCCTGCACCGCTTCGGCGTTCTTGGTGCCGTCCGACTCGGCAAGGTCGGCAGTCTGGACGTGGCTCCAACCATCGCCCAACTTCTTGGGTGTTGCGTTACCGCTCTGTGGATAATACCGCTGTCCACCGTCTTTATGACGCTGCCGTTCGTGTTGCATTTCGACTCTCTCAGTTGAATTGGGCAGTCTCTCTACGCTCGAATCTGCCGTCTCAAACGTTGGGACGTTGGAACGGGGTCCTCAACACTCGTCAGCAGTCACGGATTTCCGTCGGATGAGACAGTGGCGTCGCTGAACTCCAGACGCTCCGAGGATTTGCGTTAACAACCCAACGGCTATTGAGACAGCAGGGACCACCCGTATCGTCGCGTTGCTGAAGACTGGCGTTTGACCCTTCACAGACCTGGCGCTCAGGTCTGTTGCTGCAACGCTCCGACAAACGCTCTGCCAAGTGCTGACTGCGGACTGGTAGCGATTTCGTCCAGCGTGCCACGATCGGCGATGCGACCAGCTTCCAGAATGGCCAGCGAATCGTACAAGCCGCGGACTTCGACGGGATCGTGCGTTACGAGGATGATGGCGAAACCGAGTTCGGATTTCAAACGGGCGATTTCCTGAAGTATGGCTTCCTTCGTCACCAGGTCGAGACCTCCGAACGGTTCGTCCAGCAGCAAGAGTTTGGGTTGCATGGCGAGTGCTCGCGCCAAGGCAACTCGCTGTTGCTGGCCGCCCGACAGGGTTCCAGGTCGGCGGCGTGCAAGCTCCCCGATGCTGCACAATTTGAGCGTGTGCTCGATGCGTTTCTGCGATTCGCTTCGCGACAGTCCCAGGCCGGATAGTCCGAGACGCACATTTCCAGCAACCGTGAGATTCGGCCACAGCGCCAGGTCTTGAAACACCATCCCAACACGGCGCCGGTGCGGCGGGATCAGTAGACGGCCGTCGTGTGTCGCCGGCTTACCAGCAAATGATACGTCGCCGCGCTCGGCAAGTTCCAGGCCAGCGATGACGCGCAGCAGCGTGGACTTACCGCTACCGGAGCTACCCAGCAGGGCAATTGCTTCGCCCTCGGCGACTTCCAGTTCCGTGCCGCTGAGCACAACCTGGCCGCCAAGCCGGCAGACGAGTTCGCGACAATGGACCAATGCGGTCATGCTGCCTCCCTTGACCGCCAGTGAACAAGCTGTGACGCCGCCGTAAGCAGCCCAACAACACAAGCCAGGTACAGCAAACAAAGCGAAGCCACCAATCCTTCCGGGCTATTGGCCATCACGGTGAAGATGGCCACCGGCAAGGATTGTTGACCGGGCGGTTGGAGTAGGTGCGTGGTCGTGATGTCGGCCGCTGCAAGAACCATCACCAGTAGCAGACTCACGATGATCGTGGGTGTGAGGATCGGCAGAATGACGCGAACTAACAGCCACCCGGTTGAAACGCCGTGGATGCGAGCTGCGTCAGTCCATGAAGGCGACAGACTTCCAACTGCGCGCATCATCGCCACCGCTGCAATGGGCACGAAGCGAAGACCCAAGACCAAAGCGACAGTGAATTCACTGCGGGTAAGCCGATCAAGTTGCGGTGGGGCGTGGGTTGCAACGCGAGTCACTCCGATGGCGGCCAACGCAGGCGGCATTGCCAGCAACGCGAGCAGCACCGCAAGGGTTGTCAGGCGCGCGTGGGTGTCTGACGCGGTGGCCAAAGCAACGGCGATTGCAAGTAGAACGGCGATCAGGCCCGCTCCGCCAGTAAAGATCACAGTCGTCATAGCCGTGGACGCGACCTTCTGCCATGCCCGCGCGAGCATCGGGTTTTCGGCGGCAGGCAAGCAGAGGCCCCAGGTTGGACATGCGATGCCAACGACCAACACAACAAGCAACCCGGTCATTGCGATCCAGCGTAAGACTCGATGCGCGTAGGGAACCGCGGGCCGCGTTTGCCGAGCCAGGACAGTCGCAGCCAGCGACCGCAATCCGAAGATCAACAAAGGCGTCGTTAGCAGCAGCACCAAACCGGCCAGCAAGAGACATTGCCGGCCTGCCAGTTCATAGTCAAACAGCGCGGAGAAGCTAGTCCTGATTTCCACTGCCACCGATCGGTAGCCAAGAATCAGCGGCGCGCCCGGATCGGAGAGACTCAAGATTCCGCCCAGCAATGCGGCTAGTATGGCGACCGGCGCACAAGCGCGCCCGGACAGCCTAAGAACAGCTTCCTCACCACCATGCAGACGTGTCGCGTCAATTTGAGAAGCGGTCAGATTACGGCACGCCGCCCAAGTGGCGAAAAACGGCAGCGGCACGGCTTGCAGACCAAGCACGAAGACACAGCCGGGAAAGCCGCTCGGTGCTGGAAACCATGCCAGCCAATTTGACGCGGAAAGGTTGCTCCATCCGATGCATGGCAGAAACGACGGCAACAAGAGCGGTATCGCCTGAAACAGAACGAGCGTCGAACGGCCGGGAAAGCGGTACAGAGTCGCCAACAGGCCCAATGGAAGACCGACCATCAAGGACAACAGCGAAACACCGACTCCCAACCACAAACTGCTCAGCAGTGAATCGCCAAAGGCCTTCGTCCAAACCGGTCTATTTGTTGCTTGTCCCAGCGTGGAGATGACGAGGGGGAGCGCCGGCGCAATTGCGACGCAGAGCAATACGCCGACCAGTAACCTGCGAAGAATCCTCCTGCGTCCATCTTCGATCATGCGAGCTACTGGTTCTTGTCAACCCATTGTTTGAGAAAGCCACCCGACAGTTCTTCGAGATTGTCGGCCAGCGTACCATAGTCAACCGACATGGCTTTAAGCTGTGTGACCGGTTTGAATGGGAAGCCGTCGGGCAGTTCCACGTCACTGCGCAGCGGCATTTGTGCGGCTTCACTGCGTGCAAGTGCCGCTTCGGTCTCGCTACGCAGTAAATAGTCAATGAATTCTCTGCCTTCTTCGGAATTCGGACCGCCGGTGATGAGAACGGCTGCGTTGGGCATCACTAGCGTCCCCATGCCGTCCGCGTCGGGGTAAACAAAGCCAACGGGCTTGCCGTCCTGGATCGCCACATTCACGTCGTCGGTGTCGGTCAGGCCGATTGCGATCTCGCCGTTGGCCACGCGCCGCCGAACTTCGCCGTTGGACGAAAGGATTCTGACCTCATTGTCAGCCAGCGACTGAAAGAAATCCTCGGCCTCGTCATCGCCCAGCGTCTGGAACAACGCGGCGGCGTGCATCGACGTGGTCCCGAACAGCGGATTGGCCAGACATGCCTGGCCTTTGTACCGCGGATCGGCAAAGTCGTGGATTGAGGTCGGCTTCTTGTCGTCCGGCACAAGGTCTTTGTTGTAGATGATGACACGAGCACGCGCGGAAAAGCCAATCCAGTGTGACTCTGCGTCAGCAAACCGGCTGGGCAAACCGTCGGCCGCCGGCGACTTGTAGGCGGCCGAGACACCCTTCGATTTGAGAATCGCCGCACGCGCCGGATCGCCGCTCCAAAACACGTCGGCCCGCGGTCGCTCCATTTCTGCAATAAGGCGATTGAGCAACCCAGTACTTTTCGTTTCCTCGGTATCGGGAACTAGCTCGACCTTGATGCCGGTCTCTTGCTCAAACTGCTTACAAATCGGTTCGGCGAAGACCTCGTCCACGGATGTGTAGACGACTACCTTCTTGGAAACCGATGACGAAGATTGTGGCCCAGAGCATCCAGCCAACCCCGCTGCAATAGCAACTCCTGCTAGGTACAAAAACAAACGACGTTTCATGGTGATGTTCCTTTCCGTTCCCGGCAGGGATGAGGCGTGGCCTGCCCGGACGGAAAACTACTTGCCGCTGTATGTGAAGTCGTCGAACGAAGTCACCGCATCCGCCTTCGTCCAAAGACCGACCTTTCCTTTGCCAGTGAACGTGTCGTCCTTCACATCGAGGTGTAGCTTGCCGTTCAAGTAGCACTGAACGTGGTTACCCGTTTGCACGACGTGGATCGTGTGCCATTTTCCGGCCGGCGCTTTGGCGTCCAAAGAATCGAGTTGTGTGCGTTTGCCTTTGACGACTTTGTACACGCGGAAGTTATCTTCCAGTGGATTCATGCGGGCGATGTAGTAGTTGTTCTCGTCTCGGTAACGCCATACCGGCCCGCCGCCCTGGTCAATCTCACCCTTGACGCCTTAAATGAGACACGAATGTCCACGTCGGTCAATGTGGCCTCGCCGCACACGCAAAGATTGAACAAACGGTTCGCGAAGTTTGAGCCAACACGTGCGTGCCACTCAGTGCAGAATTATCATCAATAACTTTCCACACGCTGCCCGGGCCCTTACCCGTCTTGCCGGCCGACCATCCTTCGGGAACCTTGCCAACACCTGCGTCCTCAAAGCTCCAGCGAACTTCGTTGGTTGTGTCCGCCGCGATCAGCGACATCGCGGCAACAGCAGTGACTACACATACGAATCTCATGGCGGGGTCTCCTCATCGTGTAGAGGGCTGTTTGCGCGTGCCGCGTTAGTCCGTAGGAACATTGCGGCTTCACCCGCGCATTGTCGCCGGACTTGAGAGAGCGAGGCAAGCCGCGGAAGCAAAAATGAGAGACTTTTGTGTGGCGTTTCCTGGAAAACTTCCGCTTTCACGATGATGCGACCGCCCGCGACAAGAGGAGCAAGGCCAGCGGCAGCAACCGCCGTTGTCCTCGCCGCCCCAGACAATCTGTAGGCCGACATAGCTTAAGAAATCCGGAGTTCCTCGACGGGCATCGTGCAAACTGCGACCTGTACCACTACCCATGAGCGAACTGCCTTGACGCAATCGCTGTTTTGGTTACGGCGATTGAGTATCCTGATTGCGGACGCGCTGCCGAATTCCGGAGACTGGTATGTTCGACATCGGTGGTTTCAACGCTCGCACGTGCTCGGCGATCACACGCAGGTCGTTTCTTCGCATCGGCGCATCCGTGCCGCTAGGCCTGGGGCTGGCGGGACAAGCGGTCAGGGCGGCGGCAACCGCGCGGGCGAAATCGGTCGTATTCGTGTTTCTGTGGGGTGGCCCGAGCCATTTGGATATGTGCGATCCGAAACCGAACGCGCCGGCCGAGTATCGCGGACCGTTCGGCGTGATTCCGACGAAGACTCCCGGTGTGCAGTTCACGGAGTTGCTGCCAAAGCTTGCCCAGCGAACGGACCGCTTCACGTTGATCCGCTCGCACGTTTCGACGCAGTCCGGACATCCCGACGGTGGAACGATGGCGCTGACCGGGTTTACCAACGACCCGTTGCCGGCCCAACCAAACTTCGGCGCGATCGTCGCCAAGCATCGGGGGCGGCGAGGCAACTTGCCGCCTTTCTTTTCGATTGCAAGCGGGATCATTATGGACATTACCAGAGCTTCGAAGAGTATTCGGTCTATGCGTCTTACTTCGCGCGTTTGCCCGTGGAACGCAACCGAATTGGCTACCGCTTCGGTCAAGAACATGAAGTTCACGCGGGCGTCGTCCGACCGTTGCCGTACTTCTGCGACAAGATATCGCTATTATTGTCTCTGGCTTACCTGGCGGCCTTTCAGGATTCGGACTTCGCGATGACTTTGCCGCCACGCGTTCGCGATGGAGTTCTGGTGCTGAACACTGGTGGCGACTTCCTAACCATTACACCGGGTGTTTCGTTCGAGATTCTTCCCAAGACCGTCCTGCAAGCCCGCTTCTTGTTGCCGATCTATCAAAACTGGCACGGCGAGCGCTCGCGGAACGTTGGTCAAGTCGCCCCAGATTTCACGACGCAGATCACCGTTAGCTTTCTCCACTAGAGAGCTTCTCTACCTGTTCTGCTGACAACTGGTTTCAGTTGCGTCACGCTTGACGTCTTCGAAAGAGCGGCAGAACGATGGGGGCAGGATCATGCAGCGTTTGATCATTCTGCCTACATGATGCTGTCCGAACCCTTGGTGAGGCTGTGTTTTGCTAGCGCGTCGAGAACGTCGCTCAAGGAATTCAAAGGGACAGGCGAGCCGCTTCTCCACCTGCACGCCGACTACACGCTGAATCGACTCCCCGAATAGCCCCCCCGCGTGGGGCGGCTGGCCACCACTCCATTCGATCCCCGGTCGGCAGCTCGTCTACGAGGCTGCCCGAAAAACGGGCTTTGGTCTGGGGAACTTGCTTCGCCCCAGCACGTCGAAAGGGGCAGCCAGTCGAATGTTACTGCTGACTGTAAATACAGGATGACGGGGCCGACTGAGACGACTGGGAATGCAAATTCTCTCCAATCGAGACCTGAGAAGATAGAGAAGAGATCAACGTATCTACCGGGCATTTCCCATTTTCTTGCAATGGGTTCTGCGCCAACTATAATCGATGAAATCTACGGAAACTGCGTACTACGACCGGATTTAGCGCAAAACGGAGGCTACTTGTAGCTGTTCCGCTTGCGGCATTATCTAGTTTATACATCTGCTTTTACTGAGTTTTGCCATTCAACCGCGCTCTTGTGGTGCCCCCCTAATCTGAGGGCTCGTTCATGACCATTGGACGTTCTCGTCAATCACACAGCGGTTCTAAACGCATCCGCGGTAAGCGTATTTCCCCCTCCGAGCGGCGGTCACAACGACGGCTGTGGCTAGAGAGGTTGGAAGATCGTCGCTTGCTGGCCGCGGGTCCGCGTTTAGCCGGTGTATTGCCGAACAACAGCGTTCTTTTCTCGTTCGAAGATCCCAACGCCAACGTGCGCAGTGTCGCTCCGCGCGAGCTGAAGGTGCGCTTTGACGAAGATCAGCAGATTAATGCGCTCACGCTAGACGCAATCCGCGTGACCCGGAGTGGTGGCGACGGCAAGTTCGGGCTAGTGGTCGATCCGGACGATCGCATCGACCAGCTCGTCACACCCGGTTTCATCGGGGTCACGGCTGTGCCCGACGAGAACGAAGTCGTCATTCGATTTGCGGAGAGCCTGCCGGACGACGTTTACCAGTTGGAGATCTTTGGCGCTGGCTCTGCGGCTCCGCTGTTGAATACTCGGAACGAGGCGTACGTACCGACCCTGAACGACGGCGATGGCGATCCAGCCAAGGACACGACTCGTTTCGAGGTCGATCTTGGGCCACAAGTTCTCGCGGTTGTTCCGCAACCCGTCTCGCGAGATGCCACGGGCGCAATCGTCCAGGCGCGGGACACGATCGAAGTCTATTTCGACGATGATGATCTCTTTGTTGAGAACGATGATTTCGCCCGGCCAACCGCACGATCGGCGGAGAATCCCGACTTTTATCAGTTGATCTTTACCTCTGACACCGTTCGCAACACAGACGACGTCATCGTGAAGCCGGTCAGTGTGGACTACGATCCGGACGCAGACCGCGCGGTGCTGACCTTCGCGCAGGATTTGGATCAGTTGGCACACCCGGTGACGGGAGAGAATGTGGGGCCCGGGAACTTCCGCCTGCGGATCGGTACTTCTGAGGCCGCGCCACTGGCTCCTCTGCATCTTTCTCCGAGGATCAAGGCGTCATCTGACTTCAATACGGACAATCAGACTGTCTTACAATTCACAGCGGTTCGTCCTGACGAACAAGACATCAGCATTTTCGTAGTTCGAAATCCGCTTGGCGCTCGCCCGATAGCTCCCGCAGCGCGCGTGAATGCCGTCGAGAACGCCGTCTTCCTCGATCTGAATTCCACCCCCGGGCACGAAGCGACCGCAAGAGAGGTCGTTGACGCAATTAATCTCGATCCAGTTGCAAGCCAGTTGATTACCGCGAGCCTCAACGACAGCAGCAATCAAGGCGGTGTGCTCGTTGGGGATCGAGACGTTAATTACTCGCCCATCCGGCTGAGTGGTATCGGCTCAAGCTTTGATACTGCCACCAGCCTTTCCGATGACACGGATCTCGGTGCGGTGATCACGATTACCGGCGCAGGTTCGGCCTTTGTAGACGGCGGCTTCTTCGAGATTACCGACGACAACGGCCAAACTCGTAAGTTCGAGCTAGATGCCGACGAACCACCAAGCATTAACGACGCTAGTGCCATTCGAGTGCCATTTCGTGAATCGCTTTCGCAAGCCGAAATGGGCACGACGATTGTGGATGCGATCAACTCGGCCAGCTTCGGCGTGGCCGCGGAGTTGGCAGGCAGCAAGATTCGCCTGGAAGGTGATCGTTTCGTAGATCTAGGAGCTGGCGTCGAAGGTTTACGCCGAGACTTCCAGAATCAGTTCGATAACGGCCAAGTGCTGGAGGTCGTGCGTGGCGGCGATGGCTTTGATGGCGATACCACGACTGCCGACAGCTTTATCATCACCGACGAATCCGGCACGGAGCAGCGGTTTGAGTTCGACAGCGGCTTCTTCTTGAATGTTCCCGATGGCGGTTCGAACATCATCAACGGCGAACAATTCGAGATCCGCTTCGATAACACGGTAGATCCTCCGACGGACGTGGTCTTCGAGTTTGAGGACAGCACGAATCCTGATGGCTTGCTGGTAGCGACCAACATCCAGATCGACTTTACACCAGCCAACGACCAAGCCACGCTGACGGCGGCAATCATTGCTGCGATTCAAAGCAAAGTGGACGACGGAAGCCTGCCGCGTATTCGATCGCTAGATCTCGGTAGTGGCCGAATCCATCTCGGTGGATCGACCTTACACAATGTTCGCTCTAGATACATTGTTGACGTTCCAGCCGATGGCAATGCGGTCGTTGATGGAGATACTTTCGAGATTCGCTTTGACGACGAAGTCAACGCTCCGACGGTAACGATCTTTGAGTTTGTGGACACCGACGTCCGAACTAGCCCGAGTAATGCGAACCACGTTCAGATCAGCTACACAACGGCGAGTACACAAGCTGATTTAGCAACGGCGATGGTTACCGCGATCATGACTGTACCGCAGGTGAATCCCGTTGATCTTGGTGGGCAGATCGATATCGGAGGCACCACTTTCCATGAGGTCGTCGCGGGCGCAACGACAGGCATTGACCATGCAGGAGTTCCCGGCCCACAACAAGCCGGCGCGATTGCAATTCCTTTAGTCCCGGACGTCTCGCTCACTGCAACCGAGATCGCTCGGCTGATCACGGAAGCTGTCAATTCAAGTCCTCTAGCTGTTACGAGTACGGCGAGTGGCAACTTGGTTCGGCTTGCCGGTGAGAAGTCCGTTGAAGAGTTAGACGGAATCGCTGGGCTGCGGGAGTCGATCGAAGCTCGCTTTGACGCCGGCCCGGTACTCGTTGTCACTGACGCCGCCGTGGCGGCGCTGCCAGACGAAGCCACCATCGTGTTGCGAGACGACCGCGGCACGGCGGTGCTGTTTGAGGTAGACCGCGATGGTTCTCAGGCAGATCCCAACGCGACGGCAATCACTCTCGTTGGCGGAGAGACGAGGGAAGAAATTGCTCAGGTCATCGTGGATGCGATTACGGCGGCGGCTTTCCGAATTGATGCCGCTAGTCTGGGAGATCAGATCTACCTGACCAACGACCGGGACGTACAAATCGACTCGTTAGCGACCGGTTTGGAAGCCACGTCGCAAGGCTTGGTCATTTCGTCACAGATCAGTGCCCGTCCGTTCGCATTGGACTTCCCCGGCAATGAAGACGAGCCAGGGCATCGCGACATCCCGGACGAAGTTGGCGGGGGAGGCGAACAACACCTTAACCAGGACTTTGGTGCCGATGGTCGAGATAGCACTCCAGGTGTAACGACCGTTCTGTACAACTTCCGGTCAGACTTCGCCTTGAGTCCCGAAGGCACGCAGTTGCAGAATGCGATTACCGAGGGCCAAAGACAGCGCGCTCGCGATGCTTTTTCATTGTGGAGCAAGGATCTCGGTGTGCAGTTCATCGAGACGGCCGAAGACGGCTTAACGATCGCGACAGGAGACCTGAGAACGCTCGATCCAAGCACGCCGAATGTGTTGGATTACACGGCGAACGACTTCCGCGTGCGGGTCGATCCAGCGTTCGCCAACGGCTTGTTGGTAATGAACGGTACACTTCAATGGAAGGACGATTTCGGCGGTGATTGGTTTATCAACGCCATGATTGGCATCGGCAGCATGCTGGGCCTGAACCGCGCCAACGATCTGCCAGGTTCGACTTTGATGGCGTTTCAGTCTGGTTTTTCGTTCCTTAACGCCACGGTGCAAGACACCACTTTCCCAAGCTTAAGCACTCCAACGCTAGGGCACAGTGTCACCACCAACCCGTGGCCCATCTCGAACCTGCCGACGCCAGAGCCGATCTTCCCGGGTAATTTCGATATCCTCCACGCCCAACAACTTTATCGCCCCGACGGTGTCGATTTGGATCTGTATCGTTTCACCATTGATGTGAATCCGGGCCGGGCGGGCGTGTTCACGGCCGAGACCTTCGCCGAGCGGCTGCCGAATGCAAGCCTGCTGGATACAGAGATTTCACTGTATCGAGAGAATACGGACGGGACGAGAGAGCTGATCGCGCGAAATGACGACTACTTCAGTCGTGATTCGTTTATCGAGCTGGAACTCGAAGCGGGCGTCTACTACATCGGCGTTGCGGCCAGCGGCAACGACAACTTTGATCCCACGATCGAAGACACCGGGATCGGCGGCACTTCGCAGGGCAGCTACGATTTGCGGCTCAACTTCCGAGCGCAAGTTGACAACGAGGACGCCATACGCGATGCGGACTTGACGCCGACTCGAATCGACGGCGATTTGGACGGCGTGCCAGGAGGCACTTACAACTTTTGGTTCCAGACTCGTTCTTTGAACCGATCGTTGACCGTCACCGGCAATGGTGGCGATTTGAACGATGGTCAAGTATTAACGTTGACCAATCGGCAAGGTGTTGTTCGGAACTTTGAATTCGACAGCAATAATAGCATTCAGGCCGGCAACAGTCGCATTAACTTCGCGGCAAACGATTCGGCATCGGATATTGCGCAACGGATCGCCAACGCCATTACTGGCGAGCAATTCAGTATCGGCGCTTCCGCGTCAGACAACTCGGTTCTGCTTGGCGACCCGAATACGCAACTTAATAGTGAGCGAGAGATTAGCTTGAGCTTCGACTTCAGCGGCATCGAGATCGAAGGTAGAACGATCTTTGTCGATAAGCTCGCTGGACCTAATGCGGACGGCTCGCTGGACCGACCGTTTAACAATATCGCTCGCAACGGCATCACGAACGCATTTGAAGTCGCCCAGCCGGATGACATTGTTCGGATTGTGGGCAACGGAGGTGTTGACGGGGACATCGACACCCTAGGTGACAACTTTGCCTACGAGATCGGGTTTGGCACACTGCCTGGGCAGATCCTGTCAGACGGAACCGAGATGGCCGTTCCACGCGGCACGACGGTCATGGTGGAGCCCGGATCGAACTTCAAGATGAGGCGTTCGCGGGTTGGTGTTGGCAGCTCATCGCTAACCGTCGATCGCAGCGGCGGCGCTCTGCAAGTCTTAGGTACTCCAGATCGTCGGGTTGTGTTTACGTCTTGGTTGGACGAAACGATCGGTCGCGACACTCATCCGCCAACAACACAGCCGGGACGCGGTGATTGGGGTGGCATTGTCTTCCGTGCCGATATCGACCGAGAAGAATCTCGTCCCAATCTCGATGATCAAGGCATCTTCCTGAACTACGTCAGCCACTCGGAAATTCTCTACGGTGGCGGCGGAAACGTTGTGATTGACTCGATCCAACAGGTCGTGAATCCAATTCAAATGGTTCAGACGCGGCCAACAATCACTTTCAACCGGATCATGAATAGCGCCGATTCGGCGATGTCGGCGTCGCCGAACAGCTTTGACGAAACTAATTTCCACTCGCCGCGGTTCCAATCCAACGGCGAATTCACGTCCGACTACGTGCGTATCGGGCCGGACATCCACGGTAACTTCCTGATTGAAAACTCGACCAACGGTCTGTTCATCCGGATCGAAACACCGACGGGGGAGGATTTGCGACCGTTGACCGTTGCCGGCAGATTCGATGACACCGATGTCGTGCACCTCCTGTCAGACAACCTTGTTATTCAAGGCAGCCAAGGCGAGCCATTCCTGGATCTCAGCCGTCCTGCAGTCGACTTGGTAACCTTCTCGCCAGTGAACACGGGAACGTTGGTAGCCGGTACGTACAGTTACAAAGTCACTTTTGTCGATGTGAACGGACTTGAAGGCCGGCCATCTTTCCCGACGTCTTCCTTCACGGTCACGGCCGCGAATGAAGCAGCCGGGCTACGAGCCATTCGACTGAACCAATTGCCTCCGGCGGATGGAGACTTTGTGGCCCGGCGGATCTATCGGACCGATGATCCGGCGAACGGCACGTATCAGTTGGTTGCACGGCTCAATGCCTTCGACTCCGCTTTCACCGACGACGGATCGTTGATCGGTGACGTCTTGCGGCGAGATGCGCCACTAGTAGACGGCGTAACCTTAACGGTTCAGCCGCGCGGGTCGTTGCAGGCGGGCGCTTACAATTACCGAGTGGCCTTCGTCGATGCGTCCGGCCAAGGCGATGCGTCCTCTGATCCGACCACGACACTGATCATTCCAGGCGCTCCCAACGGCGGCGGCATTCAACTCGACAACTTGCCGATTGCTAGAGACGAGTTCGTTGCTCGACGGATCTATCGAAGCTCGGTCGGCGGCGTAAGACCCTACGAATTGGTTGTCGAGATCGACACCAGCAGCACGTCTTATTTCGACGACGGGTTCACGAGCGGTGGCCAGCTTGATCCGAGCGCGATCGGTGTTATTCGCGCCAGGCCGCACGCACGGTTGGCGATTGATCCGGGAACGGTCCTCAAGATGGAAGGTTCCCGGATCGAAACACGCTTCGGCGGACAGTTGATTGCCGAGGGACTCGACGGGCAGGAAGTCATTATCACCTCGCGTTTGGACGATGCATTTGGCGCCGGCGGAACGTTCGACACGAATGATGATGACGATCGAGGCGTTGACGAGAACGTTCCCACACCAGGTGACTGGGGCGGTCTCTACTTCGGACCGCTCGGTAGGCTCAGCTTGGATCACGTGCTGCTCACCTTCGGCGGTGGAACGAACAAAATCGAAGGTACGACGAAGAGCTTCAACGTCATCGAACTGCATCAAGCGAACGCACGAATCACTAACAGCATTATCGAAAAGAACGCCAACGGAATCGGGGGGCAGGGGCCGCTCGACCGCTTTGGACGCGGCTTCAATCTGCCGGCCACGATTTTCACGCGAGGTTCGCAACCGATCATCGTGGACAACATCATCCGCGACAACGTCAATCCGCCGGCAAGCGAATTCAATCCGGCCAACGGTTTGGGAGCACGCGACAATGTGGCCATCACGATCAACTTGAACTCCCTGACATCGGATACCCTTACCGATATCGGGCGTTCACGCGGTACGATCGACCTGATTGACCGGTACGGGGATAACCGAGGCCCGTTGGTGCGTGGCAATCGGCTGGAGAACAACGGCCTCAACGGAATGATCGTCCGTGGTGAAGAGTTGGCTGCTCAGAGTGTTTGGGACGACACCGACATTGTCCACGTCATCACCGATCGCTTCGACGACGCTCGCTTCGGTTGGTTGTTTGATGAAATCTACATCACCGATCTGCACACGTTTGGTGGTGTGCGACTGCAAAGTAGTCCCAGCGAGAGTCTCGTCGTCAAGCTGGAAGACGACGAGATGAAGACGGGGCAGCGGTACAACCTCAATCCAACGAATGGAGCCGGATTTACGGTGACGGGTGATCCGCTTGAAATCGAGGATCGAATCGGAGGAATTCTGCATGTTGTTGGGCAACCTGGTTTCCCCGTGGTTCTGACGTCAATCCATGATGATACCGTTGGAGCGGGATTGCGGCCCGGCGACTTGCCTCAGGTCGATACGAACAATAACGGAATCGCAACGACTCCGAGTGCCGGTGACTGGCGAAGCATTCGTCTGGACCAACACAGTCATGATCGCAACGTTGAGATCATCACGGAGATGGAACCGGCGAACGAGACCGCGCCAGGACGGAACGCCACCACCAACTCAGCGCAGTTCCTGGGCGAGTTGGCTGCGGATGAGAAGGGCGGCGATGGAAACCTGCGCATGGGATTCGAGATCCAAGGTTTTCTTAATGAGCCGAATGACATCGACGTCTACAGCTTCACGGGCATCGCCGGAACCGAAGTCTTCGTCGATATCGACCGGACAACGTTCGCGTTGGACACCGTCGTCGAGCTGCTGGATGCAAACGGAATCGTGTTGGCGCGATCCAATAATACACTCGGCGAGACTGACGAAGTCGAGTTCATTGACGATTCGCTCCAGCCTAACTTGGTGAACCCGCTGCATCGGTCCCCCGCGCCATACACACCGACTCATATTTCCGGCTTGCCGCGAGATGCCCATTCGACCAATCCACGCGACGCCGGGATGCGTATTTCGCTACCAGGCAACGCAGGCTCGCGCAGCAGTTATCATTTGCGGGTGCGCAGCGATGATGGATTGACGACGGGCGTTTACCAGTTGCAGGTCCGGACGAACGAGTTGGATGAATTCCCCGGATCGACCGTTCGCTTCGCCGACATTCGTTACTCGCAGAACGCGATCGAAGTGCTGGGTCATCCGGCTCACTCACCGCTGCTCGCGGAAGCGGCCGAAGACGAAGAGCTAGATCCCGGCTTGGCGAGCAACAACAACTTTTTGGTCGATCCGCTCGTCACCGGAAGACGTCCGCAGGATTTAGGGAATCTGTTCGGCTCGGATCGTGGAGTCTTTTCGGTCGGAGGCTCGCTATCGGCTGGATCGGATGTAGATTTTTACACGTTTGATGTGCGTTACGATAGTATCAGCGAACAATCTTTGCACCACGGGTCGCTCGTTGTTGATCTCGACTATGCCGACGGCTTGAGTCGGGCCAACACCTCACTTTCAGTTTTTGACGGCGGCGGGCGTTTGATCTTCGTCGGCCGGGACTCGAATATTGCGGAGGACCAGCCGGGGCTGCTTGGCGGATCCGACCTCTCAGATCTTTCGCGTGGCAGCGTTGGATTCCTCGATCCATTCATCGGCCCCGTGGAGGTACAGGAAGGGCAATACTACGTCGCTGTCAGCTCCGCCGATCGCACTCCGTCGGAGATACTCAACAACACCCTGTTGCGATTGGAGCCTGTCAATTCATTGACCCGCATCGCCGAAGATCACATCGGGTCCTTTGGCGGATCGACGGCCGACGATCCTGTAGTCACCGAACTGCTGGACCCGACGTTCATTGGAACAGGCACGGACCTTTGGCATGTCACATCGCAACGTGGCACCGATGCTGGTCACGGGATCAATCCGGCCTTCGACCTCAGTCGCGGTGGGACTGACGGCGAAGAGAGCTTTTACTTTGGCGACGACTCGACCGACAGCGTAGCTGCCGGTTCTATGGGAGATCTGTTGTCAAATCCCTTTAGCCTGCAGGATTATTCCGCGGCCGATCTGCCGGTTCTGTACTTCAACTACTTTGTCGATAACGACCCTAACGCCGATGCTCTCCGGGTGTCGGTGGTCGATGGCGCTGGTACGGCGACGCTGCTCGCGTCTAGCAACACAACGGAATCGGCGGCTCCGGCTGTAACGGAATTGATCCAGACGGGTACGGGCAGTTGGCGGCAGGCGAGGCTCGACCTCAGCACTCTTGCCAACATGGGTAACCTGCGTCTGCGATTTGAATACGAAGCAGTCAGCGATGGCCTCGAAGGTGCCTATATCGATGACATCATCATCGGCTTCGCCGAACGCGGCGAGATGGTTACTGGTTCCACTGGAACTTCAACGTTTACGAGTGATCCAAATGCCCCCGCTGGGCAAGTCCTTACGGGCGATTACCAGCTAGAGATCAGAAAGGCTCCTGATTTTGGAACATCCGGTAGCACCGCGATCAGCGCACGCGATTCGACAGTCTGGGGGATTCAGCCTGGGACGCAGCAGATTGTGACAATCGACCCGACTACTGGGACAGTCACCGGTGGGTTCGCGGCACCAGATAATCTTCAAGCTTTCAACTCAGTAGCAGGCTTGTCACTGGCAGAGGGCGGAACATCTCTGCTCTACGTAAACGACAGCACCAACCGAAACATCTTGTACCGTCTCGATCCCGCAACCGGTGCCCTACAGCAGGCAGAGAATCTCCCAGATGGCCTGTCGCAAAGTCAGGGATCTCGGGGCGGGTTGAGCTATCAAGATGGCGCTATCTTTGCCTTGGACGTTGGTTTTCGGGTTGAAACGCAAGCAGGTTTCGGCGGTGCGCTTTCAACACATTTCACCGTCGCCGCCGATTCCCCCGGCGCGGTCGGTGGAGATGATCAGGGCCGTGAATTCGTAGCCGACCTCAATGGAACCATCATCGAATACCATCCCACAAATCCGGAAACCACCCTCAACAGCTTTCCCACTCCGACAGGCTCGGCATTGCTATCGGGCCTGGCTTTCGATGGCACCAACCTTTACGTGTCGGATTTTCTCGGGAACCTATTCACCCTCGATCCGGACACTGGCACGGAACTAGGCCGAGTGACAGTTCCCGGTGGAAGACTCATCGGACTGGCCGCGGGCCCGTTCGGTAATTCGTCGTTGGGACTCACTCTGGACCGCAGCATCGATACTAACGATCGCCTTGTGCAGCGAACAACGTTGGTGGTCCCGTCTGGCAACGAGGTTATCGAAGGTCAAACGTTCACCGTTAGTGACGGCGTCAACTCCGTGACGTTGGAGTATGAAGATCCGGAGATCGGCGATGGCGTCAGCCAAGCTGGGCGGGTGGAGGTTCGATTCAAGACGTTTGATGCGAGCCTCCCAGGCTTCCGCGCGGCTACGGACTTTGAAATCGCCTCGCAAATTCGTGATGCGATCAACAGTAATCAAGTGCAGACACAGATCGCTGTCCACGCGGCGCTGTCCGACGGAACGGTCACTGGCAATGCAAGCCAAGACAATCGCGTGAACTTGTTCGGTACAGCGATTGTCGATCAGCCTCCGGCATTCGGAATCACTCGGACGACGAACGATGCGAACGAGCTAAGGGATGCGCTGTTGGGCGATGGCGTCGTCGCGAGCGGCATCGCACAGTTTGCTGGCAGCGGGCTGTCGGGCGGTTTTTTCCAAGGTGGTCAGACACTCTTGGGGATGGAAGAAGGTATTATTCTCAGCACGGGAGATGTCCGCATTGCTTCACAAGCCAATGCCAGCGATAGTTCGACCGGTCGAGCGTCGGGGCAGGGCGATGCTCGGCTCGACGCGGCGTTCGGCGTAACGACGGCAGACGCCTCTGTGCTGGAGTTCAACTTCACGCTGGCCAATCCAGGGCAGGACGATGTGGCTCTGAACTTCGTCTTTGCTTCCGAAGAGTACAACGAGTCGATTGGATCGGTTAGCGATGTCTTGGCCGTCTTCATTGATGGCGTTGATATCACGGACAACATTGCGGTGATATCCGTGCTCGGTACTGACGAGCCTGTTTCGATCGAGACAATCAACGCCGCTAATCCATTTGATCCGACGGGCCTGCTCGGCGTTAATCCGGGCTTTTTCAACAACAATGATTTGAACGACGACGGTGCGTTCCTCGACCAATTCGGCTACGACGGCTTTACCGCGCTGCTGACGGCTCGCATTCAAGACTTGGCTCCGAACGTTACTCACACGATTGTGATTGCGATTGCGGACGTCGATGATTTGTCCGGCGACAGCGCTATCTTCTTGGAAGCCGACAGTCTGATCGCTTATAGCGAAACAGTTGAGCCGGGTAAGCGGTTCGTCCGTGATCCAGAGGGGATTCCGAACGTCCGGCACGGCGGCTTCGGCGATCAAAACGTCCTGCGAGACCAAGGCCAGGTTCTGATCCATTCCAACGTGATTACCGACGCCGCCGACTTCGCCATAACGACTGAGTCGGGATTCCGCGACTCGATTGAGACCTCATTAGTCGATTCCACTCCCGTAGCCCGCCTGCAACCGAACGTTGGTCCTACGATTCGCCTTCCGGAATTGAATGATCTAACCAACGCTGGATTAATCGGCGGATTTACACCCGGCTTGGTGATCGAGAACAACACGATCTCGGGCGAAGGCCTGGGCGGCATTCATGTGGCCGGAAATCTTACACCGTTAGAACTGACGGTCTGGCCGACGGATGCTTTCGGCTTAGGCTGGGAATCTGGCGACGCGTTTTGTGACGGTGACGTATTCTCATTGACCGTTGGACGTCAGACGGTTGTCTTTGAGTTTGAGGACATCGCCGGCTCGCCATTGGTTGATGCCACGCGACCGTGTTCGATTGGTGGTACCGGTGTCAACGCCGGTTGGACGCCAGGGCGAGTGCCGATCTTCTACCGACGGACGATTCCAGCCACAAGAGGCTACAGCCCGATTGGAATGGCTTTGGCCATCAAGGAAGCGATTGACAACAGCCCACTGATCGAAAACCAAACGACGTTCGTCGCTCAAGCTTACATCACCTCCACGCGTGCTCCGCTTAACGATGGGCTCGACGAACTCGCTGTCTACGTCGAGCGCGTTGCTCACTTCGACGCATCCAGTCCAACCATCTTCGAGACCCAGCGTTTCATGCCGGTGGGCTTCGCCGCGCAGCCTTTCGTTGCGGTCGTGAACAATACGATTTTCGGCAACGATGGCAATGCTTCGTTCTTCCCAGAAGAGTCGCTCGAGCCGGATGACACGCTCGAAAGAGCCACCGACACACTTCAAGGACGTGCACACAATCCGGAGGCTTACACAACCACGGCCTTCCTTGGCGATAGCTCCAACTTCCGGGATGATCCGCTGAAAGATGTCGATTTCTTCCAGTTCCAGTTGGATATCAACGATCGAGTCACCATCGACGTCGATACAGGGAACTCGTTCGATACGGTCTTGAGATTGTTCGATGCGGTTGGACAGGAACTGGCATTCAACGACGATGCAAACGCTACCACGAGTGATCCAGCGATCGATTTCACGGCGACGGCTGGTGGTACGTACTATGCTGCTGTCAGCGGAAGTGGAAATGATCAATACAGCCCTGTCAGTCTAAGCGATCGGGTGCACAGTGATGAGCAAGGACAGTACGCCATCACGATCAACGTGCATGCTCCTCGAGTGTTTCTCGTGGACATGAAGGATCTGTTAGGCGGGGCCTCGGTTTCAATCACGGATGTTTCAGGAACCGTTGGAACGGCTACGGGCGGAGGCGGGAATACCGCGGTAGCGGCCAACGCCCTGGTTGCCAGTATCAACGGGTCTGCTGGCCTCACAGGAGTTCGAGCATCAACGATTGGTGCAGGTTCATATGCACGTTACGTTGTGATCGAGGGAGCCGCAAAGGTTGAAGGCGTAGGCAGCACCGTCGCGGAATTGATTCCGACCGTTAATGACAACGAAGATCAACTCCTTCGAGAAACCGGAATCCTTGTTACGGAAGCGGCTACTCCGACATTGATGAACAATCTGATGTCGAACCTGAGAAATGCAGTTGTCGAGACCGGAGCCTTCCGTGACAACATCGATCGGTTTCATCACCGCGATCAGCCAGATCACCCTCTCGTCCGCGGCCTGACGTTCCAGTTGGACACGCATCCCGTCACGGCTGTCAAGACGGGGCTCATGTTTCAGCACGATCAGTTCGGTAATTTGGGAATGTCATTGCCGCCGAATTCGTTCGGAAAGGGATCCAGCTTCAGCGTGCAAGGCACGGGGATCCTGGAATTTGTCGAGCGTTACGACGCGCTGATCGACACTGTTGACTTCAACATCATTGCCGGGTCGATGATACCGCTTTTCGTGAACGCGCCGGATGGCAACTTCTTCCCTGAAGCGTTCGCTCCCCTGATCGATAGCTCGGTGGACTCTCTACCCGAACGCGAACAGTTCGGATTCATTAAGGTTTCCGCGGGACTTGCCTTGTCACCGATCTTGGCACCTCGTGCCGATGGCACTGGGCAGTTGCGAGTCGATGACCAGGACGTCGATACACCGCAGGGCCAGGGTGCCAACGTCTTCAAAGACCGTGGTTCGCTCGACCGGGCGGATTTCATTGGCCCGTCCGCGGCACTTGTCAACCCGCAAGACAACGACTCGCGGCGGCAGGACATTGACGCAGCAATATCGATCGTCCAGCTCGAGTCCGGCATCTTCGCCAACTTTACGATTCAGATCGTGGATGGATTCGAATCGGCCGATCCTTTCCCCGGTATCGGTGTCGATGATGAAACGCTGGACGGGCGCATTGTGCGAATTGACGAAGAAGGGCTGCCGCTGGATCTCAAGGGTCCGGCTGTCACTCTGTTCCAGGATGGCGTCTCCCTCCGCGAAGGAATCGACTACACGTACACGTACAATCAAACAAGCAACACAATCGTTCTGGCTCCACTCGCGGGAATCTGGCCGGATGACAAGGTCTATACAATCCGCGTCAATAATCGCGATCGGTTCGTGATCGACGCGATCAACGGAGGCCGCCTGATCGATGGAGATTCCTTTAACATCACCAACGATGCAGGTGAAACAGGGACGTTTGAGTTCGATAAAGGCTTCAGCGTTATCTTCTCGCCAACGCTTGGCTTCCAAGTTCCGGTGACTGGGGCGAGCCCAACCGGGATCGTTGATGGGCGAACCTTCTCGATCAACGATGGCACGCTCGATGTAAACAACCCTGTGACCTTCGAGTTTGACCAGAACAACAATTGGCAGACCTCGAACCGTCGAGTTGCCTTCCAGCCCGGTGCAACCGCGGACGAGGTCGCCGTGGCGATTGCCCAAGCTCTCGCGGTAGCGCACCTGCCGGCGTTGGATGCTCAAGGTCAACCGCTGGCGATCCCGCCGGGACAGCTAACGATCCCGTTGTTGCCGCGTAACCTTGGCGATGGATTCGTTCACATCGGAGCGACCGCAGATCACCGCGCTTCGACTGGAAACTCGGCTCTGACCCAAACCGTTGTCGAAACGAGCATCCAAGTTCCCGCGAACGGAGCACCGGGACTTCGCGCCAACGACTCATTCGCCATTAGCAGCGGAGCAGCAAGTTTCGTCTTTGAGTTTGTTCCGAACACCAATCCCGCAAGTCAGCCGACGATTCCCGGGTCGGTCGTCATTCCCTTCAACAACAGCGACAACTCAATTCTTCTCGCCAGCCGAGTCGTGGCGGCGATCATTGATCCAGATCCAATGACTCCCGGCAACGAGTTAGGGCTGACCCCGGTTCAGGCCGCTAGTAGTGGAATCATCCAACTGGGCGAGATTCCGAATCATATTATTAATGTGACGACGTCGAATCTTTCGAAGTCGGTTTCGCAAGTCCCAGTGAGCCTGACGATTCCGGCCGGTGGCGAAGCCGATATTCAGAGCGGCGAAACGTTCACGGTCAGCAACGGTGTCGATACGGTGACGTTCGAGTTTGTCATTGATGGAATCACTCCGATAAACCCCGGAGTGAGCGTGATTCCGATTCAGACCGGCAATTCGCGAGAAGCGATTGCAGGCCTCGTGGCCGGAGCACTTGTGAATCCACCGCTCGGCAATCCCGCGATGAGTGTCGGAAACATGCTGACACTTGGCGCGAGCCATGTTGGTGACGGCCTCATCTTGCTAGACGCTCATCCGAATCACACCTTCGATGTTGACGAGTCGGCGCTGACGCGTCAAATGAATGTAGGCGGCGTTCGCGACGGCGAGTCGATCACAATCTTTGAAAACAATACGTCTGCCACGATCGAGTTCAACAATAACAGCGTCTTCAACGCCGCTAACAACACCGTCATCGACTTTGATGCCAGCGATACTCATCTCGATCTAGCGGCAAGACTTGCCCCTGCGATTATTGGTACTGGACTCGGACTGATTCCGGTCGATGCGGGTAACGGGGAAACAAACATTGGCGGAATCCCCGGCGTTCACGACCTCGATGTTTCGCAACCCTCGAGCCTGACCGTTGAGGGTGCGCCAGGTGTGGCTCCCTCAACAACCTTGGTCTTGCCGTCGCTACCCGGGTTGCAAGTCGATCCGTCAGGCGGTGACGCGTTCAACGACGGCGATTTGTTCCGGCTCACCAGCGGCAGCCTTCAGGTAATCTTCGAGTTCGATAACGATGCTGCCGTTACAGATGCGGACAATGTGCCGATTACGTTCTTCGCGGGTCAACCGCAATTCGACCTGGCCAACGCCATCCGAACGGAAATCGGAACGGCAAGCAACGCTCTCGGCTTGGGACTCCTGCCGACTGTCGTGGGCAGTGGCTTGATTGCGTTGAACGGACAAGTTGATGTCTCCCTGTTTGTCACGGGAATGCCGCCCGGATTGACGCAACGCAACTTGCTTGGGAGTCTAACGGACGGCGAGACGTTCTCGATCGACGGCGGGACTCAAACGATCGTGTTCGAGTTTGAGAACCTCAACGATCCTCTTACGGCTGGTGTTGCGGCAACCAACGTTCCCATCACGTTCGTAGTTCCTTCCGATGTCGAAACAGTTTCCGCAAACGTTCAGGCGGCCCTCGCGAGTTCAGGATTAGGCTTGAATCCGACCCTGCCATCGATAGGCACCGGGCAGGTCGAGCTTGGTGATTCCACAGGTCACTTGACGGATGTCTCGAATAGTTCGCTGACCGTGATTGGAGTTCCGGGGGGCGCGGTTGCGGTGAGCATCCGAACTACCTTCAGCGAAGCTGAGGTAGCCGCTGCGATCGTCGATAGTATCAACGGAGCGACATCGGTCCTGCCCGGCGTGAGTTCTAGGATTCGCGGTGGCTCAACCATCTTCGTCGATATTTCCGACCCGCAAGGTGCCCCGGCAGACTTCGTGAGCGGCTTTGCGGCAATCAATGGAATTGACAACTTCTTCTTGAGCGCCGTCAAAGATCTTGCCGGCAACTCGCTGAAGGCTAACCAATCAACCGACGAAACGGTCTTCACGATCCTGTTGCCGGGTGTGCGAACTGATTTTGGCGACGCTCCCGATCCGTTCACCGGAGCGGGCCGCTACCCGACTCTGTTCGACAGCGATGGCGCGCGACACGTCATCACGGATGATCCCATCTTCTTGGGAAGTGGCGTCGATGCGGAGCCCGATGGCCAGCCGACCGTTGCGGCCGACGGCGACGATTCCGACCAGTTGATCGACCTGGGAAGTGCCAGCTTAGAGTTGTTCGGGCTGGCTCCATTCACTCTGCAGGTTCCGGCCGCCGGTGGCGCCGGGATTGCGGATGGCGAGAGATTCACCATCGAGCGGAACGGCGGCTCGGTCACGTTCGAGTTTGATCAGAACGGAAACGCGGTCAGCAACCCCATCATTCCCTATCTGCCGACCGATACCACCGAGCAGATCGCTGACAAGATCGTTGCCGCCATCGAAGGGCAACTCGGAACATTGGTTCTGCGACCGGCAAACCTCGGTGGTGGCCTGGTCTTCGTTGGGGGCGACGCGAACCTCAGCATTGGCGTCGCCAATAGCACCCTGACTCTGTCCCCGGATCCGCCCCGGCAACTGGTCTTGCCGTTACGGTTGGTCGTGCCGGCTGGCGGAGCCGCTGACATCAACGATGACGAGATATTGCGTTTATCCGATGGACTGGGTGCCGCCGTCGATTATGAATTCGACCTCAACTCGAGCGGCATCACATTCGGAACGTCACTCATCACGCTTACCGGAAACGAGACCCAGTCGCAAGTCGCGGACTTGCTCGTGACGGCGATTAACAACAGTCTCGTCACCTTCCCAACGCTTCGCGCGACGAACAACAACGGCGTAATCGAAGTCTCTGGTCTGGCCCCCGGCCATACCCTCGACGCGGCAGGCAGCCCGAACTTTGCCGTCGATCGCACGCTGCCCGCTGGCGAGTCGTTCGTTCTGGATGATGGCATTCACCCGGCGGTTGTCTTCGAGATCAGTGTCAATGGAAGCGCAATTACCCCAGGCAACGTGGCCGTCGATGTTCCGCTGAACGCCACGACAGATCAAGTCACCGACGGCATCCTCACCGCCTTACAGACGCAGCAATCTAACATCAACGGCTTGAGTCCGGCGAAGCCGAACGCACAAACGGTAACGCTGGCCCACCACTTCAACGACAGGCTGGACCTCTCTGATACATCGCTCACACATGCCGGTCGGGCACCCAGCGTCTTGCAGAGTCCCGGAGCTGGCTTGGCGGTTGAGATCCAACCGGTTGCACAGATACAGCTTCCTGCTGATGGCAGCGGCCTGCAGGATCAGGATGTGTTTGTGCTCAGCGACGGAATTAACCCGCCCATTAGCTTCGAGTTCGATTCCGGCGGCGGTTTCGGCGACGCCAGACGGATCCCCTTTGCTGCCACGTCCACGGTCGCGGAGCTGACGGCTGCTATCTTCGCCGAGGTTCAAGCGGCCATCGATGGGAATGAACTGCAAGGTATCGCTCTGACGGATCTGGGTAGCGGCTTGATCGATTTCAATCCGTCCGCACGGGTTCGGTTGGATGCTTCAGGTGCTGGCGGTCGCGTCACGCAGATTGGACCGATCGGTGATCAGGATGCCTTCACGATCGACGATCGTGTACATACGTTGCTCACCTTTGAGTTTGACAGTGTCGGCGGCCTGAACACCCCTGGGGCTCGTCCGATTAGCTTCAGCCCGGCGGACAGCGCCGATGATCTTGTCGAGACCATTGTGGCAGCGCTCAAGAATGCCGTTCTGGTCGGCGACTTGAACCTGCTCACGCCAGTCAACCTTGGCAACGGTGTTATCGACATCGATGCCGACGCCGATCTCTCGCTTGCCATCGTCCAAAGCCAAGCCAACGCGATCAGTTCGACCGGCACTCCCGGCGGGATTGCCGATGGCCAAACCTTCACGCTCAGCGACGGTACCCGCGTGCTGACGTTCGAGTTTGACCGCAACGGCAAGTTCGTAGAGCAATGGCTTCCGATCAGCTACACCGGGTCGGGCGATGCCAACCTGCTAGGAGTGGCGATTGCCTCCGCGATCAATGCTCAGACTTCCACGCTGACCGCTGTTGACATCGGAAACGGGCGGATCAATTTGCAGGTCGCCGACGAAGACGGCGTCCGCTTCGACGGCGTGTTTGTACCGGGCACGACGGCACCGATCACCGTCACCGCTTCCGACGCCGGGTTCCTTGATGCATGGTTTGACTTCAACCAAGACGGCGATTGGGACGATCCAGGTGAAGACGTCTTCACCAGCATCGCGCTTGTGGCTGGCGAAAACCACTTGCAAGTTGTTGTGCCGCCACCTGCTCCCTCACCAAGCATCCTGCCTTTGGGCGACACTTACGCCCGCTTCCGTTTCAGTAGCGCCGGCAATCTGCTGCCAACCGGATTGGCCGTTGACGGTGAAGTCGAAGACTACAAAGTCCGAGTGATCACCAACGCAGTTCCAGTCGCCGTGGGCATTCCGGACCTCACGGTGGCGGAGGATTCGCCGCCGACCACGCTGCAGATGTTCAATATCGATGGGTTGAACGGTTTTGCCTTCGACGATAGCGATTTACGCAATGGCAACGGTGACGTGCTGCGATTCAGCGTCGGTACTCACACGATCGATGTTGTCGATACCGGATCGTTGTTCCAAGAAGGCACACAGGTGCTAATCACCTCCCAGGTTGGCAATACGTTGGTCTTCGAATTCGACAACGACGGCTCGCTCTCTTCGGGAGCCTTTGCGGTTCCTTTCACCGCGAATATGACTCGCGAAGCAATCGCAACGTCGCTGGCTCAAGCAATTGAGTCCAGCCAAGGTAGTGTTTCGGCTAGTGTCGATTCGCAAGATCCAAGTCTCGTACGCCTAACGGGCGATCAAGCCGCATCGAGTAACTCAGCAAGCGCGGTCGTTACCGGTAATACCAACATCTTGGTTCCGTCCGTCGATATCAACGGCAGCGACATCACGCTTGACTACCAGAAAGATCAGAACGGCTTTGTTGATGTGACGGTTCGTGCGACGGATCACGGTGGATTGTTTGTCGAACAAACATTCCGCGTGACGGTCGATCCTCGCAATGATCAGCCGACAGCAGATGGCGTCTCCAATGCGCGGTTGCAGACCGCTGCCGCTACGTGCAACGTGTCATTTGACCTGAATACCGTGAACACCTGTGAAGATCACCCGACAGTGATCACGGTTACCGGCAGCGACGGTGACCCGTTGCCTAATGAGAATCAGGTGCTGGAGTTCTCATTCGATGCCGGCGGCACGACGGGAACGATCACGAATGTGAATCAGCAAACGGGCGAGTTCACGTTCACGCCAGCGACCAACTTCCATGGCACCGAGACGATTGTTTATATCGTTCGCGACGACGCGACCGCGGGCCCGACGGTGCAACTCGTTAGCGAACGCTTCACCGTAACCTTGAACGTCGCTTCTATCAACGACGCGCCGATTGGGATCGATCAGAGTTTTATCACCCAGGAAGATACGGCGATTGAGATCAATCTCTGTCCGGACGCGGCTGTCGATTGCACCGGCGTGATCTCGCCGGCAGGCGATGACGATGGCAACCTGAGCACCAGCGAAGGTGACAGCCTGGTCTTCACGATCGCTCAGTTCCCAGGCAATGGAACGTTCACCAGCGGTGTCGATATCGATGGGACCGTGACTGGAGTCGTCGGTCGTGTAACCGGGTCGATCATGTATCAACCCGATGCCGACTTCAATAACAACGCCAACATGCCGACGGGTCCAGACACTTTCACGTTCAACGTGACGGATGACGGTACTCCGAACGCTACGAGCGCAGCACCGGCAACGGTCTCGATTAACGTCACGCCCGAGAACGATCCGCCGATTCCTGCCGTCGATGCGATTGCAACGGCTTCGACATGCCAGCCGACGACGGACGGCCAGAATGTTGTGACTTGCGAAGGCCATACGGCGACGTTGACACTCGGCGGCGACGACGGAGATCCGGAGTCGATTCAACAGCTCACCTTCCAACTGCTCGACCCGACCACCAACATGCTCGTGGACGGGCCGATAACACTGTCGAACGGAACCCTGTCCGCGATCAATCAGGCCAATGGTCAGGTTGTCTTCTCGCCGACGACGGGCTTTAACGGCCAGATGACTTTCGTCTTCGAGGCGATGGATGACGGTTCCCCTCCACAGTCGGCTCGCACCACGGTCACGATCGACGTCCAGCCGATCAATGCCCCGCCCGTCGTGACGTCCGTCGCCACGGTGACGTTGAACGAGGGTTTCGACGCCAGCATTCCTCTGAGCGCCGATGACGGCGACCCGGAAGTGGTCGAACAGCAAATCACTTTCTTCGTCGTTAATTCTCCGCAAAACGGCACGCTCAGCGGCGTTAGCGCGACAACCGGTGAAGTCACGGCCGCGCTCATTTACACGCCTGACCCCAAGTTCAACGGTCAAGATACATTTACCGTTCGTGCGCAGGACGACGATACCGCCGGCAACCCGCCCAACTTGTTCAGCGCCCTGGTGACGATCACGTTGGATGTCGCGCCGGTCAACGATCCACCCACCGCCGACGATCAGACGGTCGGCACAAACGAAGACGAAGTCGTCATTATCACCTTGACCGGCGACGATGGCGATCCGTTGCTGGGGCCGGCCGACGATCAAACGCTGACCTTCAGCATTGATCAGAACTCGGCGATGCGCGGGACAGTCACGCTGATCGATGCCGTGGCAGGCACGGTCCAATACACGCCTGATCCGGATTTCAACGGTACAGACAGCTTTACCTTCCGCGTCCAGGACAACGGTTTGAGCCCGAATGACCTGTTGAGCGCGCGAGGCACGGTGAGCATTAATGTCACGGCCGTGAACGACCAGCCCGAATTCAATGTGGGCAATCCCAGTCCGATCAACGAAGACTCGGGCCCGCAGACCATCATCGCGTTTGCCAATGGGATTCGTCGCGGGCCGATAACAGCCACCGACGAGGTAAATCAAGTCGTCACATTCACGACAAGCAACAACAATAATTCGTTGTTCTTGCCGTCCGGGCAGCCGACCATTTCCAGCAGCGGTACGCTGACTTACACGCCTGCTCCGAATGCCAATGGCTTGGCGATTCTGACGATCGTCGCGCAGGACAACGGCAGTCCCAATGCTCCGAATGACAACGTCAGTGACCCCGAGTTGGTAACTTTGAATATTCGGGCGATTAATGATCCGCCGCAGTTCATCAAGGGCTTGAATGTTTCGACGAACGAAGACGTTGCCCAACAGATTGTCTCAAACTGGGCCGCCAACATTCTGGCAGGCCCGGTCTCGGCAATCGATGAAGCGACGCAAGGGCTGCAGTTCGACGTCACGTTCGTCGCCAGCGGCAACCTGTCGTTTGAATCGGGCCCGTCCGTCAATCCCACCACGGGTGATCTATCGTACAAGCCGACACCCAATACGAACGGCACCGCAACCATTAGTGTGACGCTACGAGACAACGGAGCCCCCGGCCCATCGCCGAACAACAACGTTTCACTAACCGAGACCTTCTCGATCACGGTCAATCCGATCAACGACGCGCCGGAGTTCACGCCCGGTGCGGACTTGAACGTGGATGAAGATGCCGGCTTGGTGACGATCGAGGATTGGGCCACCGGCATTCGACGCGGTCCGACCGCGGCTACCGACGAGAACCAGCAGGGTCTGACTTTCCTTACCAACATCTTGACGTTGAGCGGCGACCTGTCGTTCACGTCACTGCCGAATGTTGATCCCGTCCGTGGCGACCTGTCGTTCCAGACAAGTCCGAACAAGCACGGAAGGGCCACGGTGACGGTCCGACTTCGAGATACCGGTTCGCCCATCAGCCCTCATGACAACGAATCCGACGCGCATACACTGACAATCGATGTCGCCCCGGTCAACGATCCGCCGGAATTCACGCTTGGTCCCAAGCAGCAGGTAGCCGAAGACACTCCAGCCCAGCAACTCTTTGGGTTTGTGACCGGCATTCGCCCCGGTCCGGTCTCGGCGGTGGATGAGAATCAGTCCGTGACTTTCACCAGCATCAATACGGACAACTCGCTGTTCGCCGTACAGCCGGCTGTGTCCGCCAACGGCACGTTGACCTACACACCCGCTGCCGACGCCAACGGCATCGCCGTTGTCACTGTGACTGGCGACGACGGCGGACTCGATACTGGCCCGAACCAGCGCACGTCCAGCCAGGACTTCACCATCACGATCACCCCCGTGAACGACGCTCCGTCGCTAACCATCCCGGGTGCCCAGTTCGCGGCCGAAGACCTTCAACACGCGATTCCAGCGATCACCGTGGCGGATCCCGACGTGGACGAAAGCACTGGACAAGTCGAAGTGGAACTTCGTGTGACAAACGGAACATTGACCGTCAACACGAACATCGCCGGCGGGCTGGTGGCGAGTCAGTTATCTAACAACGGAACGGTAACGGTGACGATCCAGGCGACACCCGCTCAGATCAATACGACCTTGACCCACACGGATGGACAGAACCCGCCGCGGCCTGACGGGCTGTTTTATCTGGGCAACCCCAACTTTCACGGCCAAGACCAGCTAGAAGTGACCGTTGACGATCTTGGAAACACCGGCGCGCCGGGAGCCGAGACAGAGAGCCGCACAGTGCCGATTTCGGTCTCTGCCGCCAACGATTCACCGACGGTCGTGAACCCGATTGCTGACATCACCGTCCAAGAGGACGCATTGAACACGTTGGTCGAGTTGTTCCCACGAGTCTTCGATGATCCGGATGTGCTGACGGCAAATGACCAACTGACGATCACCGTCTTCAACAACACGAACCCGGCTGTTGTCAATGCGTCGGTAAGCGGCTCGGTCTTGACGCTGGCCGTCGTACCGAATGCGTTCGGCCAGACGGACATTACCATCGAGGCGCGAGATACTAGTGGTTCTTCCGTGCGAGACACGTTCACGATGTTTGTCACGCCTGAAAACGATGCTCCAACCACCGTCAACGACGCAGTTCTGGTGCCCGGTGATGCTTCAACCGTGATCCGTGTGCTCGACAACGATACCGATATCGACAGCGTGATCGATCCTGCGACGATCCAGATCACGTCGGCACCCGCCAACACGTCGGTCGTACCAAACACCAACGGGACGGTGACCTTCACACCGACTTCCGGCTTTAGCGGCGTTGCCACGTTCACTTACATCGTCAACGACGTCGAAGGCGCGACATCGCTGCCGGCCAGCGTGGCGGTAACTGTCAACGATCCGCCAGTGGCTCGTGACGATTTGGTTTTCACGAACCAACAGGTGCCAGTCCAAATCTCCGTCCTGCTGGACAATGGCTTTGGTGCAGATACCGATGTGGACGGTACGATCGAGACCGGTTCGATTGTCATCGTGCAACAGCCCGGAAATGGCACTGCGAGTGCGAACGCCATGGGCGTCGTTACCTACACACCCAATCCCACTTTCTCGGGTACGGACTTCTTCCGCTATACTGTCGCGGATGACATTGGCGGCGTTTCCAACGTGGCGACGGTGACCATCACCGTCAATCCAATTCGTCCCTGGCAGAACATCGATAACCCTCTCGACGTGAATGGCGACGGATCGATCTCGCCGATCGATGTGCTGTTGATTACCAATCGCATCAACAACTTAGGGCCGGGCCTACTGCCTCCGCCATCGGGTGGGTCTCCGCCTCCGTTCTATGACGTGAACGGTGACGGCAGTATCACGGCAATCGATGCGCTGAACATCATCAACAGGCTTAACAACCCAGTGGCCGCCCCCGAGGGCGAAGGCGAAGAGTTGGCAGATCAGGCAATCGTGGTAGGCGATTCTCAGCCCGACATGCACTTAGGACGACTCGTTACCAGCTTCTCGCCAGGCTACGAAGAGCAGCGAATGCCGGCCGCATTATGGGGAGAAGTCGATCCTTGGACGGATTCAGTCCATTCGCTTGTAGGAATGGAAACCGACCGGTACGGTAGTGGTGTTCATTCGTACCAGAAACAAGTTTTCTCACCACTGGATGACGACATCTTTTTGGACGTCGCGTTAGATCGCGCAATCGCGTTTGCCTCATCCGACGCAGCGAGTGCCGAGGACGAGATCTTCGCCCAAGCGGTCGATCAGATTCTGGAGCTGGATGAGTTTGGCAGCGATATGTAGATTCTTTATCCGCAATATCATTGAAGCAGGGATTGTTCCATGCGACGACCTACGTCGATCGTCAAGAGTCTCAAGAAGCAACACAAGAAACGGCAGTGCCAACATCAGCGGCGTCTCTCACGCGAGATGCGCACGGAGCAATTAGAGGACCGTCGTTTGTTGGCGGGTCCCGACCTCTTCGCGATCCGTCCAGATGAAGCTGCGCTGTTGCAGCAGGGCGACGTGTTGAACGTTGCGCCTCGCGAGTTCAATCTGCTCTTCAAGGGTGGCGCCGACATCGACCCTGCAACGATTGCGGGGAACGTGCGCCTCAACCGTTCTGGCGGCGACGGCATTTTCGGTAATGGAAACATTGACGATGCACTCGAAGCACTCTTCGGCGACTCGGTCTTCGGCGATTCGTTACTCGGCGATGAAATTGAGTAGACGACGGCTGTGCCCTGGAATTAGTAGTATTTGGGGGGTGCCAACGCTGGTGCGCTTATCGGAACGGCGAAAGAGGTGCCAATTTCTTGAAATGGCTTACCCTGCAACTATAATCGATGGAATCTGCAGAAATTAACTAGTGATAAGGACTTACAGCGATCGGCGACTGGTTCGCCGCTTTCGTAAGCACCCTTTCTAAAAAGGGTTACGGCATAAATAGCAAGTTCAAGAGTGCACAATCGGGAACTGCCTTCAGTTCGCTGGGCGCGCCGCGTCTGGTTCGTTCGTTGGTGCGCTTTCATTGGGAACAAACCGCCTTCGGCTTCTTCTCACGTCTCGTCACATCCTCTGATTCAGTAGGGATCGTCCTATGACCCTCCGACGGCCACGGTCGCTCGCCCAGAGTCTTAAGAAGCAACACAAGAAACGGCAGCGTGAACACCAGCGGATTCTCGCGCGCGAAATGCGCGCCGAGCAACTCGAGGATCGACGTCTGTTGGCAGGCCCCGACCTGTTCGCCATCCGACCGGATGAGGCTGCGCTGTTGCAAGAGGACGACGTGCTGAACGTTGCGCCTCGGGAGTTCAATCTGCTTTTCAAGGGTGGGGCCAACATTGATCCGGCCACGATCGCGGGCAACGTACGGCTGGTCCGCGCTGGCGCGGACGGAGTCTTCGATGACCGCCGCACGCCCTTTCCCGAGAGCTTTGACGACGTGCGCGTCGATCTGGGATTCCTGGGATTGGAAGATCCAGGCAACCCCGTACGGGTCGTCCTGCGGCCGGCGTCTTCGTCGCCACATAATCTGGTTCGACCGCAAGCCTCTTTCCCGGATGATAATTACCAGATCCAGGTCTTCCCGGGATTGATGAGTCTGGCGGATCCGACAGCCACCCCACCCGTGCAGGCGATGCCGTTCAACAACGGCGAGCTCTTTACTCAGGAATTCCGCTTGGATCTGGGTGCCCAGGCAGTCGCCATTGTCCCGCAGCCAGTGAGTCGCAACACTCAGGAGATCGCGCTGACGGGCACCGTCGCCAGTGGTAGTTTCACGCTCTCTTTCAACGGCCGGTTAACGGGCGTGATCGATGTTGGCTCGGGGAGCGTTCGCACAGAAATTGAGAACCAGCTGTATTCCCTTCCCAATATCCAGCCGGACGATATTGTTGTCACGGGCCCGGAATCCGTTGGGTTGCCGGCCACGGGAGGAGTGGCTTGGCAAGTTACGTTCCAAGGTCAATATGCCGGCGAGACACCGCCGTTGCTCATCGCCGACTCGGCGGGCCTGTTCGGGACGAACCCGAGCATCAATGTTTCGCAACTCTCGGATTGCACCCAGGCACAGAATCAGATCATCGTGTATTTCAACGACGATGAAATGGATCTGGACGTTGTGACGGATCCCAAGTTCTACCGCCTGGTGGATACGGAGGCTACCGGTTCCTCACGCGATGACTCCGTCTTGTTGCCCTTGCGTGTGAGCTACGACGCCACGGACAACACGGCGGCTCTCACATTCGCAAGTATTCCCGACGGCACGTATCGGCTCGATCTCGGTGTCTCCGATGAAGACAATAACACCGCGGCCAACGCGATTCAGGTGGGTAGCCTGTTCAATACAACGAACTTCGAGCACATCGGTTTCATTGGTGACGATGATCAGACGAGCGTGAATCAGGCCGATGTTGATTTGTATCGAATCCACTTGGCCGCAGGAGCGAATCTCGACATCAACGTCACTCCAAACGAAGGGGCCTTTGATGTTGATGTCCAGTTACTCGACAGTGATGGCACGACCGTTCTGTTGAGCGATGCGATCAACACGATCGGGGGAGCAGCTACCGACGGTGCAGCCGGGGCGAGCGATCAACTCAGCGTGACCGGCGTCGCGCAGGGAGAGTTCGTAGTTGCCGTTTCGAGCGAGTTGGCGGCAGGGGGAACGGGGTCGTACCTGCTGGAAATCGACATCAGCGGTGCCGCCGGAGCAATCCTGGCCGACGATGCCAATTCGACGTTTGCCGCCGCAACTCCACTTGGCACGCTCGGAATAAGTGGCGCAACACACTCAGCACAGATTGAACCACAGACGCACATTCCCATGCCGACCTTCCCCGGCGGTCAAGATGAACCGGGGCACCGGCAAATCCAGGCGGAAGCACATGGTTCCGGAGGCGGACTCGGACCAGCCGGTCCCAGTTCGATCACCCGACGCAGCTATAACTTCAAGCCGATAATCGGTACGGATCCGCAAGGGAATCCGTATCTCAATCTGATTTCCGAAACAGAAAAGCAGGTCGTTCGCGAGATTTACGAAGTCTACGGGTCGCAGAACGGCATAACGTTCATCGAGACGCCTTCTTCGGGAACGGTGGTCGCCAAAGGTAATCTCAGTGCCGCGAGCCCAGCACTGGCGAGTGAACCCGGCGGGGTGTTCGGGCTCGGTGGTCCGGGCATGGTCGTTCTCGATCATCTGGACTTCCCGGCTTCCAACAACGTCTTCGGAAGTGGGTTCTTCTCGGTCATGTATCACGAGATTGGTCACTCGTTGGGCCTGGGACACTCATACGATATACCGTCGGTTCAAGGCAACGGCGTCGTCAATGACGTCTATCCGGGCGACCATGACCAGGTTCACCTGCAACGAATCTGGCGTTCGGACAGCGTGGATATCGATCTGTACCAGTTCTCGCTGGCCGAAGACGGTCGGTTTACTGCCGAAGTGTTTGCCGAGCGGCCGTTCGGCGGCCGTACCAACACGAGCCACCTGAATAGCGCGCTCACGGTCTATCGGGAGAATCCCGACGGCACGCGCGAGCTGATTTCGCAGAATGACGACTACTTCAGCAACGATTCGTTCATTGGGATCGATCTGGAAGCAGGCAACTACTTTGTCGGCGTCACGAGCACGGGCAATGTCGGCTACGATCCGAACATCGTGGACAGCGGTTTTGGCGGCACGACGGATGGCGCGTACGATCTCGTTCTGAACCTGTCGCCAGCGCCTCGAGCCAACCTGATCGACGTCGACGGCACGCTGTTCGATGGCGATGCGGACGGAACACCCGGCGGCCAGCACAGCTTCTGGTTCGAGAGCAGTCAGCATACTGTCTTTGTCGACAAGGCGAACGACCAGACAGCCAACACCGTCGATGGCTCCGGGGAACTGGCCGATCCCTACGATACGATCCAGTTCGCGCTCGATCGAGCAGGCGATCGGATCATTGTTCCGGAGGACGATGGTGCCCCCGCGATTCAGGACGGCGACACGTTCGTGATTGACGACGGGACGAATCCTCCCGCGGAGTTCGAGTTTGATCTGGTCACTCGCCTGAGCAGTCCAGGAATCAACTTTACGACGATCAGCCTGACCGTCGATGACGCTTCGGTGTTTCCCACCACTCCCGGTTTCACGCTCCGGATCGATTCCGAGGAGATGACCGTCGATGCCATCGCCGGAAACGTGTTTACGGTAACGCGTGGCGTCAACGGGACGGTGCGGGCGGGGCATGTCACGGGCGCCACGGTTCGCGTCGCTCCTCAGGCAGCCAATTCGATCGACGTTTTCCCGGGCGACGATATCAACGATGTGGCGACTGCCATTGAAGCCGCGATCAACACGGTCTTTCCAGGAATTGCCGCCGCCTCCCTCGACGTCGTACAGCTAACGGGTATCGCACTGCTTGACGTCCGCGGATCCGCGGCGTTGCACAAAGTGCCGAACATCGTGCGAATCGTCGGAAACGCGGGTGTGGACGGCGAATTGGAGACACTGTCCGACAACGTGCCCTACTTGATTGGCCTCGACAACCTCGAGCAACCGTTGGAGGACGGCCAGAATCTGGAAGTCCCGCAAGGTGTCACGGCGATGATCGATGCCGGAACCTTGATCAAGATGCGGCGCAGCAATTTGGATGCTGGAACTTCATCGACGCTGGCCGATCGGAGCGGCGCGGCGATTCAAGTGTTGGGGACTCCCGAGAATGAAGTCTTCCTGCGCTCCTTCCGTAATGACGCCGTTGGCGGCAACAGTGACGGCGTTGGCCCGTCGGCCGATCAAGGCGACTTCGGCGGCATTGTCTTCCGCGAGGACTCCGATCTGAAAGACGACGGCGTGTTCCTCAACTACGTCAATCATGCCAATATCAACAACGGTGGTGGTAAGGACGCCAACGACGACGTCTTTACGCCGGTGCACATGATCGTGGCGAGACCGACCGTCTCATTCAATACGATCACCGATAGCGCCGCGCAATCGATGTCCGCGAATCCAAACAGCTTCGATGACGCCGGCGGGCGTTTGGGCCCCGATATCTACGGCAACTATCTCTCGGGCAGTAGTGTCAATGGCTTGTTCGTTCGGATCGAAACTCAGTTCGGCGAGCCTGTCGAGAAACTGGATGTGTCGGCGCGGTTTGATGATGCCGACATCACGCACGTCATCACGGAAAACCTCTTGATCAACGGCAAGGCCGGCGGACCGCTTCAGACGACAGCGCGATTGAGTGGCCGCCTGCACGTTGATCCCGGCGTGATCGTCAAGCTGGGCAATTCGAGAATCGAGTTGGAACGTGGCGCCGCGAATCTGATCGCCGAAGGAACCAGCCAGCGGCAAGTGATCATCACGTCGATCGCCGACGACCGGTTTGGAGGCAGTGGAACGTTCGATACCAATGGTAACGACTTCAGTCTTGGTTCGCCCGGCGATTGGGGCGGATTGATGTTCAACCACGTGTCGAGTGGTAGCATCGACAATGCGTTGATCGCTTTCGGCGGCGGCGAGGTACCCATCGAAGGTGATACCGCGTTTTTCAACGCGATCGAAGTCCATCAAGCCCGTCTGCGCTTGACCAACAGCATGCTCGAAGACCATGCCAGCGGAAACAACGGCGGCGGACAGACGTCGCGAAACGGTCGCGGCGGGAACTCAAATTCGACGATTCATGTTCGGGGTGCCCAGCCGATCATCCTCGACAACATCATCCGCAACAACGCCGGCGCGGTGATGAGCATCAACGCGAATGCGCTTAAAGCAACACACATGCCGGACCATGGCCGGGCCACAGGCCCCATCGATGCATTCCACGAGCAAGGCGACAACCAGGGTCCGCTCGTACGATTGAATCGGCTGGAGAACAACGGCACCAATGGCATGGTGGTTCGAGGCGAGCAGTTGCAGACGGAAACGACGTGGGACGACACGGGCATCGTGCACGTGCTCACCAGCGAGATCATCGTCAACAATCACCACACGTTCAGCGGCGTTCGCTTGCAGAGTAGCAACACGGAAAGCCTGGTCGTGAAACTCCTAGGTGGCAATGCGGGCTTCACGGCGAATGGTCGGTTGCTCGACATCGACGACCGCATTGGAGGCACGGTCGAGATCATCGGAAGTGTCGGGCATCCGGTCATCATGACTTCGCTCAACGACGACACCATCGGTGCCGGCTTCACACCGGAAGGTGCGGCGTTGCTCGACACCAATAATGATTCTGGCGCCAACACCCCGGCGGCCGGTAATTGGCGGGGCATTGTGTTGGATCGGTACAGCAACGACCGAAACATCCGTGTTGTGGACGAGAGCGAAGCCACGTTTACCGATGGCAACGACGTCAACGCACTGCCCATTCCCGGCGTCGCGCAGGAAATCGGAACGCTCGCGAAAGACGACAAAAGTGGCGACGAGAACAGTCGCTTGGGATTCGAAGTGCATGGCTTCATCAGTCCCGATGATCCGACCGATCTCGACGTCTACAGCTTCCAGGGCACCGCCGGGACGGAAGTCTGGTTCGATCTTGACCGCACGGGCGACGCGCTGGATGCGGTCGTTGAATTGGTGAACGTATCGGGAACGGTTCTGGCCAGAGCGATCAACAACGCGGACCTATCCGGCACCGCGCAAGACTTGACAGCCAATCCGCTGCTGCTGGGTGATTTCTATACGACAAACTTCCGCGACCCGGGAATGCGTGTCATCCTTCCGGGCACCGGGACCGACGAGACCTACTACGTTCGTGTTCGCAGCAATCCCGAACCGGATAATCTAATTACCGAGACGGACAAGGGATTGAGCTCCGGTCAATACCAGCTGCAGATCCGACTGCGGCAGGTGGACGAATTCCCAGGTTCAACGGTGCGGCTGGCGGAAATCAACTTCGCCGACATCGGTGTCGACGTGCGAGGCTTGCCTGCCCACTCGAATCTGATTGGGGAAACATCCGAGATCGGCGGCACGGACCCCGGATCGCCGCAACCACTCGGTAATCTTCTCGAGACCGATCGCGCGGCGATCAGCTTTGCTGGTTCGCTGACGAATGAATCGCAGCGGGACTTTTATCAATTCAACGTCGAACACGCTCGCAATCCCAATAGCATTCAGGTGATTGGCGGCGTCAACGATGGCGGCAAGACGGTCGCGGCTGTCTTCGATCTTGACTATGCGGCCGGCGTGCCCCGCGCGGATACGAACCTTTATGTGTTCGATCCAGCCGGCAACCTGCTGTTGATTGGACGCGAATCGCATGTTGAAGACGACCAAGGGCGGTTGGGTGTCAACCCTGAGACGGGACAGATTTTTGCTCCCGATACCGAAGATCTCAGCCGAGGTTCACTAAGTGCGCTAGATCCGTTTATCGGCCCCGTGCACTTGCCGGAGGGCACGGCAACCGATTACCGCATCGCGGTTTCCTCAAACCTCGTGCTGCCGAACTATCTGAATCAGTACGACCGCGCCGCTGCGTTCGATCCCAATTTCCGGCTCGAGCCCGTCAACTCCGTGACGCGTATCGTCGAAGACCACATCGGCTTCCAAGGGTACGCCTCGAATGGAGCTCAGGTCGATCCGGTAGTGACCAATGGCTTGTTCGATATCAGTAGCGCGATGGCGCTGCAAACTCACGTCTCAGAGTTTGATCTTAGTGATGTTTCACTGTACGTGACTTCCAGTGGCGGTGACTCGCTTTACATCGTGAATCCCTTCCAGGGTGGCACGGTTACACGGCCAAACGGGGATCTTACAAACAACATCGACACCATCGAAGACATCGTGATTCGCTCCGATGGCGGCTTGTTTGGGTATCAGCGCCGGGACAACACCGCCGCGCAGACCCAGAACAACATTGCGAACACCGCGGGAACGCTCGTGACTCTGGATAGCGCCACCGGCACGGTGGCCACCGTCGGCAACGACAATGTGATTAGCGGCCCACCGACACCCCAACCCAACGGCAACAATCCGATTCCGACGATCGATGAGTTGACTTTTACTGACGATGTCGACGCACTGACGTTTGACCTGTTCCGGCGTGTCGGCGCGTCGAATGACCCGGAATACGATGCCATCTACTCGGTCCGTGAATCGGGCTTCAATGTGGGAGGAACGGATGCCTTTAATTCGAAGCTCTACCGCGGGAATTCCGAAGGCGCGACCGGTTCCGTAGCCAGGACAAGCCGATTCGGATTCGAAGGCGATATTCAGCCTGCGGGCGTTGCATTTGCGTCCGCGCTTGACTTCTTTGCGGACGCCAACAACAACGGCAGAATCACCATCCAGTCTCGCGCGCCTGGCGATGGCGGTAACGATATCACGGTCATTGTCACTCGAGCGGGCGCAGCTAATCAGGTAACGAGCGCCAGTCCTTTCACCGGCATCATCAATGTTCGGCTGGACAACCGCAATAATGCGGCCCAGACACTGCAGACACTGGTGGACTTGATCAACAGCCACGCCGTCGCGGGCGAGATGGTAACGGCGGCGGTTACCGGTGGGAATGCGGGCACGACAGTCCTCGCTGGCCTGACAACAATAACGCTTGCGGCGGGAGATGATGGCTTGCCGGATGCCTTCGGGCGAACCGTTCTATCGGGATTCGTGACTGGCTTGGCATACTCCGGTGGTAACCTGTTCGGCGTGACCGACGACGGAGACTTCCTGCAGATTGACGAGTTTTCGGGCAATGCAACACGTCTTAACGTGCTAACTGGCGTGAGTTTCCAGGGACTGCATCTCGGTCCCCAGAATGTCAGCCAGTTTGATGCGGCGGGTAACGAAATCCCCGGCGCCTACGCGGATATGCTCTTCGCCATCGACGACAACGGCGACCTGTATGCCTTCGACACGACAGGCGCGCTGCAGCCGATCTTCGACAGCGACGGCGATGACGTTGGCGACGCAACCGTCATCGCCACTGGTCTTGGCAACGTGACGGGGCTCGCATTTTCGGCGCTGGACTTCAACTTGTGGCATCCAACGGTGCAGCGCAATAACGATCCTGGACACGGTATCCAGCCGCTCTTTGATCTAAGCCGCACACCGACCGACGAAGACGGCAGTGTCGGTGGACGCGATCTGAATCAACAGCAAGGTGGAGCAAGTTACTACTTCGGGTTTGAGAGCTTTGACACCAACGATCCGGATGGCAACAGCTACATCGACCTCGGAAACGGCAACAGCCAGCTTGGCATCGAGGACGAACGGGTCCACAGCGACCTGTCGAGCAATGGCAGTATCGGCGACAACTACAACCTGCCGGGTGGCGCCTTCGGAAGGCTGGTTACCAACCCGTTCGACCTGGAAGCGTACGATGGCGCCGACAAGCCTGCGCTGTACTTCAACTACTTCCTGGACACGCAGAATGCAAACGGAGATGGCTCCAACATGCTTGACAGCGCCCGTGTCTTTATCTCACGCAATGGTGAGGATGGGCCCTGGGAACTGCTGGCGACGAACAACTCCGCACGCGGCGAAGAGTTGGCCGGCTATTGGGTCGATTCGGCCACGGAAGGTCTGAGAGCTGGAGTCTCCGTCGCGGCGATGCAGGTGCAGGAATTGTTCGACGCGGACGAGTGGAGACAGGCTCGCATCGACCTGACTGGCTACGTAGGCGAGGCGGACTTGCGGCTCCGCTTTGACTTCAGCACGGCCGGGACGATGAATGACCCGACCATCGCGGGCACTGTCGATTCCAACTACGGAGAGTGGTCGAGCGGTAGCCGATCGCTGCGCGCTCAGAACAATAACTTCGAGGGCTTCTACGTTGATGACATCATTGTCGGGTTCACAGAGCGCGGCGAAATGGCCAGTACGGGTCGCCCTGGCGGTACGGACTTCTTCACGGTCGATCAACCGGATCCCGCTGACATGCCGGTACCAGAGGTGTTGGTCGGCCCCTATCAGGTTGAAGTTCGCCGGGCGGAAGAATTTGCAGTGCTGCCGGCTCCGGATGCCCCCGATGTCTCGATTTTCCAGACAATGGATTCGAACGAACGCTACACCGTCGGCTATACGATCGTCGCTCCCTCGGGTTCGGCGCTGCGCGATGGATCAACGTTCGAGGTGGTTGGCCGCACGACGCAGGTCTTCGAGTTCGATAGCAATAACAGTGTGGAAACCGGGAACGTCCGCGTTGTCTTTAACCTTGGCATGACCGAAGACCAGGTCGCGGCCAGCATACGCAATGCGATTAATGGCGTCCCGGACTTTGGCGTGCTGGCGCAACTTCACACCAATACCACCAATCGAGTTAACTTGGTCGATGCCAAGGACGTGAACGCGGGTGCTGCGACACCGAACCTGGCCGTTGTCATCACGCCCAGCAGCGTCGCCGAGGATGCAACCAACGTCGCCGCGCAGGTCAATCTCACGCTTGAACAGCCGGCACCCCTGGGCGGACTCGATGTCACGTTGACGATCGATGATCTGGGCATCGCTGTCGGCCGTCCCAACGTCACCTTCGGACATATCATCAACGAGCAAGAGCCGAACGACGTCTTCGTGCTGGCGGATAATCTCGACAATCTCGGTTGGAGCCTGCAGCCCAACGCGGGCGTGAACAACGAGCTAGGCGACGACATCTCGACCGCGGTGCCTCACCTCACGGTGCAAGGCACCGGTAATGGCACATTCGACTACTACAGCTTCATGGCCACCGCAGGCGACACGGTCTATATCGATACCGATGCCAACTTCGATACGGAAGTATTCCTGTTTGACGACGCCGGCACGCTGCTCGCGTTAAATGACAACGATACTTTGCCGGCCGATCCTGGCCGCGTGACGATCGGGGTGGAGTCGTTTATCAAGTATCCGATCGCGACTACCGGCTTGTATACAATTGGCGTCGCGGGTTTTGATTCGTCGAGTCTCGGGTTGGGTGCGATTGGGCCTCCAGGAACCGAGCCCATGGCCGGTGACGCTTACGACCTGCACATCGCTCTGGAGGGTCCGGGCGGCGTTGGAGGGCATTTCGTCAACGAGAGTGTTACGACGTTGAACGTGACCGTGCTGGCCGGCGACTCAACGTTGGCGATTCCGATCAACCTGAACGTGATCGATAACGACGTCGACGAAGGCGACGACACGATCGTCATCACACCCGCTGCGCTCGGCTTCGCGCCGGTCTCGGACACGCTGGACGTCACCAACGATGATCTGGCGACGCTGAGCCTTGTTCTTTCCCCAACGACGGTCCGCGAAGGCACGACAGCGGCGCATTTGAGCGGGCGCAGCAGCGAAGTTGAACCCAACAACGATGCCGCCGGCGCAACCGATCTCGACGCGATCATCTGGAGCCGGGTCTTCGACTCCAACATTCATGACAGCGGCGCGACCAACATTTCGCAGAGCGTTCCGCATATCACGATCTCAGGCGCCGGAGACGGAACGTTTGACTACTACACGTTCTCGGCAGGGCTTGGCGATATCGTTTACATCGACACCGATGCCGCCAACTTCAACACGGAGTTGTTCCTGTACGATGCCAATGGTGTGGTGCTCGCTTCGAACGACGACGAACTTGGAACGCCCGACGTGGGAACGACGGATTCCTTTATTCAATACACTGTCGTGGCGACAGCCGTAGCCCCATTCACGGTCGCTGTGGGTGCGTTCGATTCAGACGACGATGGTACCGTGACGAGCACGGTGACGGGTACGGCACCGACGATCGGCGAGTTCTACGACCTGCACGTCGCCGTTGAGAACCACGAAGTGCACGGCATCGTCCAGGAAACGGAGCCAAACGACTCGCATGGCGCGGCCGACAATCTGGACGCGCACATCTGGAGTGTTCAGGACATCGACAACGGCGTTGTCGATCCGGCGATACCACATGTGACCGTGCAAGACGCGGGCGATGGCGCGACCTTCGACTATTACTCATTCAGTGCAAACGTCGGCGATGTCGTGACACTGGACACCGATAATACTGATCCCGCCTTCAATTCTCGCTTGTTCTTGTACGATGACGCCGGAACGCTCCTGGCGGAGAACGATGATGATGCGTCCCCGCTCGATCCTGGGGAGAGCAGTTCCAACTCGTTCATCCAGCACACGGTCACCGCGCCGGGCCGCTTTGTTGTGGCCGTCGGTAGCTCGGCATCGATGGACGATGGGGCGGGGACGGGAACGGTCACCGGTTCGCCTCCCGGTGTGACGGACACCTACGACTTGCATGTCTCCGTCACGAACCATCCGCAGTTGCAAGCCAGGGTCACGCGTCAGAACGCCGTACTTGACGATCCGCTCACCGTCACTCTGATCAGTCTTGATCCGACCGAGGTGCGCTTGGGCGACGGATTCCTCGACGAAGTGGAACCCAATAACTCGCTGGCTGAGGTTCAGGATCTGGATGCTGGTGAATGGACGCTGGCACCCAACAGCAACATATCGACTTCGGCAATACTCCCGCACGTGAGTGTGCGTGGCACCGGGGATGGCACTTTCGATTACTACACATTCACGGTTGGCACAGACGACCGGCGGGTAGTGCTGGAAACCGATGACACCAACTTTGACACGGAGATCTTTCTCTTCGATTCAACGGGTTCGCTGGTCGCTGAGGATGACAACGGCGGCGCAGGAACCGATTCGTTACTCGATCAGATTCTGCTGGCGGATACCTACACCGTCGCAGTCGGAGCGTTCAATTCGATCGGTCAACCCGGTGGCGTCACCGGTTCTCGACCGGCCGCGGGCGAATTCTACACGTTGCACGTCTCGGTCGGGGAACACGCTCTGGGCGATGATACCTACACATTCGAAATCCCCGCCGGCCAGACATTCGCAACGGTCGACCTGCTGGCGGTGGAGGATTTCATTGTAGACGGCAACCAGCCGGTGGATATTGTCGCGAGTGCTGCCGGCTTCACGCCGACCAGCGGTGCCATCACCGTTGTTGATTCGGCAACGACCCATTCATTCAAGCTCACGGTAAACGCTCCGACGAGCATCCTCGAGAGCGGCTTCGCCACCACGACGGCAACGGTCTTGCTCAACACGCCTCACTCACAAAACGTCGATGTGAATCTTCTTAGTCACGACACCAGTGAAGCAACTGTTCCAGCTTCGGTCACGATTCCGGCCGGGCAACTATCGGTGACGTTTATCGTCAGCGCGGTGGACGACCCCGTCCTGGACGGCGATCAGGTGGTGCAGCTCACGGCCTCCGCCCCGAGTTTTGTCAGTGGCAACGACACGGTCACAGTCCTTGACGACGTGGCCGATCCTGGCCGCGTGACGATCGGGGTGAACTTCGAAGCTTCGGACCGGTTTGACAGCGGATCCATTCCTCCGGACACCATGGGCGCGGTTGGGCCGAATCACATTGTCGAATTGATCAACGGCCGCTATCGGGTGTTTGATAAACTCACCGGCACCTCCGTCCAGACCTCCAACCTCGATACGTTCTGGACCGACGCGGGAGCGACGGTCACGGCGACAACGTTCTATCCGCGCATCATCTTTGATCCGATCGCTGACCGTTGGTTTGCCGCATCGATCGATGGCGGGGCTGGTAACACGATCTTCGTTGGTGTTTCCAATACGAACGATCCGACGGCGGGTTGGCAGAGTGTGCAGTTCATCGGCGACACGATCGATGCCTCCCGATTCAACGACTACGATACTCTTGCCGTCGATGCGGATGGACTCTATCTGGCGACCAACAATGTTGGCGCAACTTTTGACGTCTCGATCTTCTCGATTCCCAAGGCAGACTTGCTGCTCCCAGTGCCGACGGCTGCTAACCTCACACGCTTCGAAGCACGGGATGCGGGGGAATACGGCAGCAGCATCCAGCCTGCGTTAGATTACGGTCCTTCCGATGGTCGAGCGGCGTTGCTATCGGCGCACGGCGGTACACGCTTGGTGCGCAGCGACATTGTCGGGGCTGGTTCGGCAGGTGCTTCACTCAGTGCTGCTGTCGATATTACCGTACCCTCCTACGCAGGCGCTCCGCCGGCTCGGCAGCCGGGTCCGGACCTGATCGAAAATGTTTCGCCACGATTCACCGGGAACGTGCTGGAAGTTGGCGACAGTCTGTGGGCCGTCCACGCGGTCCGCGGGACCACCGTTAACTCGGCCATCCGTTGGTACGAAATCGACGAGCGGACGAACGCGGTGTTGCAGGTGGGGACGATCGAAGATCCGGCTTTGGACTTCCTGGACCCCTCCATCGCCGCCAATGCCGCGGGCGACGTGGTCATCGGCATGACCGGCACCGGCCCCGCACAGTTTGCCAGCGCGATGGCGGTTCTTGGTACGACCATCGGTGGAGTGACGACGTTCGACACGCCGTTCGTTACGCAGATCGGAGCGGATAACTACTTTGAAGACTTTGGTTCCGGTCGCAATCGCTGGGGTGATTACAGTGCCACGGTGCTGGACCCTCTCGATTCGAGCGTCTTCTGGACGTTCCAAGAGTTTGTATCTTCGACGGATATCTGGGGCGTCCAGGTTACCCAGATCGACACGGCGGTGGAACAACGCGATGTGACGGTCACGGTCACGGGGCCGACGGTCTTGAAGGAAGACGGCCCGACGGTTTCGACCACTGCCGATGTGACCCGTACAGGCGATCTTACCAACCCGCTAACGGTTACCGTTACGTTTGATGCGTCCGAAGTGACCATCGACGGCGACGCGACTGGTTCCTTGGACGTTATCATCCCGGCCTTGCTGGACACGGTAGCCGTGACGATCGACGTCGTCAACGATACCGAAACCGATGGTCCGCAGACGGTCTTCCTCACGCCGGTGGCGGCTGGTTTTAACAGCGTCTCCGACGTCGTCGACGTCCTGGATGCCGATATCGACGTGAATGCGACGGTCACACTCCAGGTGCTCGCGCCGGACACGATCAGCGAGGGCGACGGGGCATTCGCGACTGAAGTACGAATCACACGCAGCGATGACATCGGAACGAGCAGCTTCCTGCTGACAAGTGGCGATACCACCGAGGCGGATTTCCAGGTTGGCAACACCGTCACGCTACTAGACGGGCAATTCTCGACCGCTGCATTTACTTTCCCGTTTGACGAAGATCTGGCCGCGATCGACGACGCTTTGCTAGATGGAAGCCAGACTGCCGTCATTTCCGCGTCGGTGATCTCGGGCCGAGGCTACGCGTCCCGGAGCGATGTTGTGTCCGTTCTGGATAACGAAGCGCGAGCCCTTTCGGTCAGCATCGCTACCAGCCCGATTTCGGAAGGGGATGGCTTGGCCGCCAGCACGGGCACGGTGAGCATTCCGGGCGCGCTGGCGGAAGACTTGGTTGTTACGCTGTACAGCAGCGATCCCAGCGAAGCGACATTGCGCGATCCGTTGACCGGCGCGGCTGGCACTTCGATCGTCGTGACGATCCTGGCGGGAACAACGAGCGTCATGTTCGAGATCGATGCCGTCAACGAGTTGATCGACGACGGAAGTCGGTCGGTTGTGGTGACGGCGATCGCTCCCAGCTTCCGCAGCGGCAGCGCCACACTAACCGTCGACGCCGACGGCTCGAATGCCTTCGAACGCTACGCGCGCACTGGCGATGCCAATCGTTATCGCGATCAAGGGCAGGTGCTGATCGAAGCCAACACGATTTCGCGTGCAGGACAATGGGCCATCGAAGTCACGCCTGGCGCCCGCGATGTAGGTGGGAATCGCACAAACCCGGGCGCGCCGATCAACTTCTCCCTGTTGAATGCACCCGATCGACTGCGGCCCGGCGTCGTGATAGAGAACAATATCATCGTTGCAAGTGAATCCGGAGGCGGCTTACATATTTCAGGCGAGGCGACTGCCGCCCCGCCTGCGGCGATTCCCTTCGCTCGCGTCGTCAACAATACCATCTTTGGTGGCACGCCGGCGGTTACCGTGGCCCAAGACGCGGATGTGATATTCCTGCAAGATACAACCACCAGCATGGAGGACGACATTGTTGAGATCGTGGCTCGACTGCTCACCATGGATTCCGCGATGCAGCAGGCGGGAATTAACGCTCGCTACGGTGCCGTGCGTTTTCCTGAGGATAAAAGCTTCAGCGGATCACCGGATCCGAAGCTGATCCAGGACATTGTTGACTTTGCCACGTTCAGCGATCCAAACGCGCCCTATCCCCTGTTGGCGAGCGACGCCGGTGGGAGAGAAGAGCGTGGTTCAGATGCCGTTCTTGAAGGGCTGAATGCATTCGACCCGCGGGTGGCTGGTGCCACCTCGTTCAACTACACAATTGGCTCCGCGATTGTGCTCGTGTTGTTGACCACGGAAAACGACGACAATAAAGCGAGCCAGCCAGCCGCCCTCAATGCGCTGACGACGGGCGTCGACGAACGGGCGACGATAACACTGTCCGCGACGGCCGGGACGTTCACATTGGATTTCAACGGCGCTGTGACGGGCAACTTGGATGACAACTCGTCAGCCGCCAACGTGCAAACTGAATTGGAGGGCTTGGCCGGTATCAACGTTGGTGACGTTGCGGTCAGCGGTACGGGCGGTGCGGGCGGTACTTTCATGGTCACCTTCCAAGCCGGATTGGGCAGTCAGAATTTGACAAACCTTGTGAGTGGCGGTGTTGTTCCCCCAACAATCACGCCCTCCGATGGTAGTTCGGGGGCGATTTTCTTTGGCATCCTTGGTGACGAGGTAACCGAGTCCAACAACAATTCGAACACTCCGCAAGAAGATTACACCCAGTTCGCCACTGCGACAGGTGGCCAAATTCTGGACCTCGCGGTCTTCCGAGATAATCCTGATTTGTTCTTCGATGTCTTCGTCCAATCTTTGATCGGCGCTATTGCCGGCAGCCAAGCGGTCGCCGGTATCGTGGTCGATACTAACGCCGCCCCGACGATCTTGAATAATGTGGTTGCGGGATTCCAGGACGGAATCACCGTCGATGCCTCTTCGAGCGGTACCGTCATCGGCTCAACCGCATTTCAGAACAACGGCCAGGACACGGTAGGAATCGGTATTGGTGCGACGCCGATTCAGTTGGGGAACTCCGACCCACTCTTCAGCAATCCTATCCGCGGCAATTTCTATCCGGCCGATGGATCCAAAATCGTTGATAGTTCGCTGAACGTTTTGGCTGATCGAGCCAATTACGCCAGCTTCAAGAACGAACTGGCCATACCTCCGTCGCCGATTTTCGCACCGGATCGTGACGTCTACGGTCAGAAGCGGATTGATTCGATCGAGGATCCGTTGGGTGCAGGCGCATCCGTGTTCAAGGATCGCGGTGCTGTCGATAAAGCCGACGACGAGCGTCCTTATGCCGAGCTGCTGATTCCTGTTGACAACGCCGCGGAAGGCACAGACTTTGATCCTAACGTGACGATCGTGCATCTCACGGATGTCTTCCTCGAGGAATTCTCGATCCTGCTGGGTGACGGGCGCGGACCGGATTCGCCATTCCAAGGAACAGGGATCAACGAACGCACCGTCGATATCCCGACTCAAATCAGCGATCCGAACGACCCGGATGCGACGATTTCGCAGCGCGCTGTGCGGATCACGCGGAACGGCGAACAGCTAACAGAAGACGTCGATTTCACGTTGGGCTACAGCGAGGGCAATGGAACGCTGCTATTAACGCCGCTGTCCTCGCTCTGGGAGCCCAACAGTGTCTATGTGATCACGCTGGACAACACGCTGATTCAAGACAATGCGGCCAAATTCCTGCGGGATAACCAACCGAATGGTTTGACGACCTTCACGATCATTCTCGGTGATTTTGAATTCGATTACGGCGATGCTCCCGATCAGAGTTATGGCACGGTTCTGACAAGCGATGGCGCACGGCACGTGTTGATTCCAGATACCCCCGAGACGCCGGGCGATGAATCGGTGCACTTTGGGAATCTAGTTGACGGTGATCCGGACGGGCAACCGAGCGAATCCGCCGCCTTGGACGATAAGGATGCGTCGCTAGATTTGAGTGAGACTCCCGCCATCGCCAACAACCTGGTCAACCTGGCACCGTTTACGATTGCCGTACCGAGTGGAATTCCGGGATCGATCCTTCACGATGGGCAGTTTACGCTTTCGGACGGCACCAATACGCGCGTGTTTGCGTTTAACGTAAATGGAGCAGCTACGACTGGCGATGTCGAAATCGACATTCAAGCCGCGACTAATGAGAATCAAGTGGCGGATGCGATTGTCGCGAAAATCCAAGCCGACCTCGACGCCGGCAATCTGGTGGGCTTCACGCCGAAGAACCTCACGCCAAGTACTTTGAACATGGGCGAAGTCTTCCTGGGCGGAGTCGCACCGCTGAGTCTGGCGGATCTTACTGTGACGGCCGCCGGCACGACGCTCGCTCTGGCGGAAGAGTTCGTTGGTTCAGCCGTGCGAACGCGAATCGCGGTGACGCCTCGCTTGCAGTTGCAGGTCAACGATAACCTCGGTGTTGCGGATGTCACCGATGGCGACAGCTTTGTGTTGAGTGATGGCGTCACGACGATCACGTTCATTCTTAACGACCCCGTGATTGCAACGGATCCCACAGCCGACAACGTCACTGCTGTGATCGACTACGATGCGGCGGACACGGCCGACGAACTCGCGGCACGGATCGCAAACGCGATTCCTCAGATGTTCCCCGAATTGGTGCCGCTGACGCCGGGTGGCGCTATCGTTGACATCCAAGGCATCACAGCGGCGTTCTCTCTGACTCAAACCGGCTCGTTGACGCGATTCGGACCGCTCGTCGACGGCGCTAGTGTCATCATCGATGACGGCATCAATGTTCCCGTCACGTTCGAGTTCGATTCGAATGCGAGTGTCGTTGAATCGGCGACGTTAAAGGGAGTTGCCTACTCGCTGGATGAGTCACTGGACGAGATCATCACGAATACCGCGGCGAAAATCGCCGCCTCCGTTCCGACGGCTGAATTGAAGGATATTGCTCCGGCCAATTTGGGGCACGGCTTGCTGCACATTGCCGATCGGCCTCGACATACCGTGGATTTGTCGGCCGGTCCGTTAACCTTCAGTCCTCAGGTTCCCGTTGAGATTACGACTGCAGGCGCTGCTCTGGCGATCAGCGTGCCACGTACCAACGCCATCGTTCCGCCGGCTAACGGTGCTGCCGGACTGGACGACGGTGACCGCTTTACGATTGATGACGGAACCAATCGTCCCGTCACATTTGAATTTGACAAGAGCGGTGACGGCGTCGCGTTTGGGACTCGTAGAATTAACATCTCCGATGTCCCATCCAATACCGATCCGGACATCGTCAATGTTCGAGTCATCGCGGCGCTCGATCAGACCATTGTAGAAGCGGCCCTGCTGGCGTCGTTGAATCCACAGCCGGATCCGGCCCTGGGTGTACAAATCACGGGTGCCGACCTCAGCCTGCTCGTCAACCCGATCGGTTCCAGCACGCTGTCGGCGAGTGGGCCGGTTGCCGACGGCGAGACATTTATCATCATTGACGGCATTCCCAATCTCGTCACCTTCGAATTCGATTCCGATGGCACCACTCTGATGTCGCCGAGCGGAACTTACCGAATCATCAATTTCAACGTCGGTGATACGGCGACGCAAGTAGCGGCAGCGACTGCGACTACTCTGGATGCGGCGCTGGTGAGTTCCGCGCTGGACTTTGGGCCACTCAACCCAGGACCTGCTTTGCTTGGTGAGGCGATCGTCGAGCTAGGCGAAGAGACAACAATGGTCGTGGTCTATCCAGGCACAAGTTCACTGTCCGTTGTCGGCGAGTCCGGCGGCATCAAAGATGGCGATACGATCACCGTCGATCGTGTTGGCACGACGCCCCTCGTGTTCGAGTTTGATCGTAATGGCGATACGACTTTTGGCAACATTCCGGTCAACATTGGCGACCTCACTTCCAGCTTCACGACCGTTGACGCGGATGGCGTGGCGGCAGCGCTCGAGTCCGCGATCAATAGCAACCCTGTTGTATCAGTGCGACGCGTGGACAATGTTTTGCAGTTGCGCGGTGATGAAGACGGCATCGCGGTTGGGAAGATCTTTGTCCCAACGGAAGCCGATCCCGACTACGTGACTCCACTTGAAGTATTCGCTTCGGCCGATGGAAAACTGGATGCCTGGATCGACTTCAACGGCAATGGTCAGTTCACAGCGGCCGAGAAACTGGCCCGTCGTTCGTCGTTGGTAGGCTTTCTCAATTCCACCGACGACATGTTGACCGTCGCAGATGCCTCTGTTTTTCCTTCGGTCGTACCGTTTGACATACGCATTGATAACGAAGAACTGCAGGTAACTGCGATTTCGGGCAGCGACTTCACCGTCATACGTGGTGTCAATGGAACTACGGCGGGATTCCATTTCAATTCAGTCGTGGAAAATGTATTGGACTCCATCAGCGTCTCGCAAGGGCTGAACATTCTGACGGTCGATCCTGATGATCACAGCGCTAGCGTCGCGTTTACTCCTGGAGAGGCTTACGCGCGATTCCGAATCAGTCGAGACGGTGATCTGTTCGAAACAGGGCTTGGAATCGGCGGCGAGACGGAAGACTATTTCGTGCGTGTGCTGTCGAATATCGACCCCTTCGTGCTCAACGCGTTCAGCACGATCGTCTTTGATGAAGACCAGTTCGACGCCGATCCCATCGACACCAGCCCGGGCGTCGACTTTACGATCGATCTTGCTGCCGAGGGTGTCTTCGATGATCTCGACATCCACAATGGCAACGGAGACATCCTCGACTATCAGGTCTTCTCCAATAGCAACCCGACGCTCGTGACGGCCATCGTCGTCGGCAGCGAACTGCGATTCGATTTCCATCACGATCAGAACGACAACCTGGGCGGACCTGCTCTGGTTGTCGTCCAAGCGACGGACCACGCCGGACTAACCGTGACGGACACGGTCACGGTGTCGGTGGCGGCGGTTAATGATGCTCCGGTGATTAATGTCACTGATGTTGCCACCGCTGTCATGGATCTGACCGAGCCAGCCACGTTTAGTGTCACGACCGATGAAGACACGGACTTCGTCTTTAAACAGACCAACAGTGCCTTGCTGGGCGTCATCGATGTGGATGTGACCGAAACCGCAACGCCGCCTCATACTCTCAAGGTCACGCTTTCGGTCAGCAACGGAGAACTCTCACTGCCCCCTGCGAGCATCAGCGTTCTCGATTTCGGGACCGACGGCAACGTTGGTAATGGAACCAGCGATCCGATGATGATCTTCCGCGGCAGCCTGGCGGAAGTGAACAGCGCGATTGCCAATCTCAACTACCACCCGAATCTAAACCACAACGACAATCTCGATTCCGAAGCGCTCGTCATCGAGATCGATGACCTTGGAAACACCGGTAAGACGAGCAATCTTGTAACGACTCGGACGGTGCCGATCTCAGTGACTCCGATAAATGATGCTCCGGTAATTCGAGTCACCGACAGCACGACCCCAACTCCGGTGACGACGGACCTTGTGGTGTCTCCTGACTGTCTGGTCGAAACGTTCCAGTGCGTTGAGACATTAGAGGACAACAACTTCACGTTCAGCCAGACGAACGACGCGCTACTCAGCGTTAATGATGTGGACGTGAACGAAACTGGTGCGTTTAACAGCATGCCGCCAAACATCCTGCAAGTTTCCTTGTCCGTCACGCACGGTGTGTTGTCGCTCACGCCGACCAGCATCGCGGCTCTTGATTTTACGACCGACGGAGACATCGGTAACGGAACCGACGACGTGATGATGACCTTCCGGGGAAGTCAGGCAGAGGTGAACGCCGCGCTCGTCGATCTCGAGTACGATCCAGACTTGCATTTCAACGACAATCGTGGCGCGGAAGCTCTCGTCCTCACGATCAACGATCTGGGCAACACTGGAAAACCCGCCGCGACGAGCACGACTCGAATCGTTCCCATTGCAGTCGAACCGGTTAACGACGCTCCGGCCGTTAGCATCGCGGGTGGAAGTTCGAAAACGACCGACGAAGACATCGATTTCATTTTTTCCTCGCCGCACCTACTGACCGTCGACGATATCGACGCCGACGACAACGTACCTCGTAACTTGACAGTGCGAGTCACGCTAGAAGTCGATCATGGCGTGCTCAGCCTGAATCCCAGCCAAATCGGCGATTTGGATTTCTCGCTTGCAAATAACAACCTGGGCGATGGAACGAACGACCGTAAGATGACGTTTACCGGCTTGCTCACCGACGTCAACGAAGCCCTGGACGGACTGGAATACGATCCCGATCCCGATTTCAACGACAACATTGCAGCCGAAAAATTAATCGCGACCGTGGAAGACCTGGGGAACATTGGCGATGTATTTGTGAATCTGATCGATGACGTGACGATTCCGATCTCGGTCGTTCCGGTCAACGACGCACCGGATATTCGCTGGACAGACAATGGTATCCCGGCGGTGACAAGCTCGCTCCTTGAACCACCTGTGTTCACCGTCACAACCAACGAGGACGTCGATTTTACTTTCAATCAAACGAACAACGCATTGCTGGATGTGTTTGACGTGGATGTCGACGAGACAGCTGGTGCTGCGCCTTTTCCGATAGTTGCCAACACGTTCGAAGTTCGCCTGGTCGTCGTCAATGGTGAACTCACCCTCAGCGGGATAGGCGGCCTCGCATTTACTGGTTTTGCCGGTGCCACAGGCGATGGTACCAGCGATTCAACCATGGTCTTCCGCGGATCACAGGCCGATGTAAACACCGCGCTGAACGGGCTGGCGTACAGTCCCAACCAAGATTTCAACAATAATCTGGGCGCTGACATCATGATCCCAGACGGCAGCGGCGGGATGGTCAGCATTGGCAAAGAGGCATTGAACATCGTCGTCAATGACCTCGGCAATACTGGCAAGACAGGCGCGTTGTTCACCGATCGTTTTGTGCCGATCTCCGTCATTCCAATCAACGACGCGCCTGTGGTGAGCCTGACTCTGGGCACAACGGCTCCAACCACTGAACCTCTAGCAGATGCGATCGCCGGCGGTTATGAGCTGCCGATCGACGAAGACGAGGTTATCGTCTTCGATGCTGGCAACGCTGGTCTCTTCAGCATCGCCGACGTCGACGTTGTCGAGACGCTCCCGCCAAATGACACCATTCGAGTGACGCTCGAAGTCGCGCATGGCGTGTTGAACCTCACCACAACTGATCTAGATTTCGACGCGGGCAACGATCCGCTTCACGCCGGCGATGGTACGGACGATGCGAAACTGACGTTCACAGCGACGATCGCCGCTGCCAACGCTGCAATCGCCAACTTGACGTACACTCCCGATCTGGACTTCAACGACAATCGCGGTAGTGAGGCTTTGCAAATCACCGTCGACGACCTCGGACATACGGGGCTCTTCGGCAACCTGACCGAAAGCCACTCGATCGACATCCCCGTCGATCCGGTTAACGATGCCCCGTTCATTCGCGAGACCGATAGCGGCGGTGCAACGACCGATTTGCCGATCTCGGCTCCGCTCTTTGCGACGCCCCCGATTGATGAAGATACGCAATTGGCGTTCACGCAGCTTAACGACTCGCTTCTCAGCATCCTTGACGTGGATGAAGCGGATGGGCTTGGAAACCAAGTCAGAGTAACGCTGGCCGTCAGCAATGGTCTTCTGAATCTCAGCGTTTTCAGCGGATTGGACTTCAGCCAGGGCAGCGATCCGCTGCATATGGGAAATGGCGTTGACGATACGACAATGACGTTCACGGCGACGATCGCCAGCGCCAACGCTGCCATTGCCACCCTGGAGTACACCCCTAACGCAGACTTCAACAACAACATCGCTGCGGAAGAATTGGTCATTACGGTGAACGACAAGGGCAACACGGGGAAAACAGGGCCGCTTGAAACTATTCGCAGGGCAGCGATAAGCGTGATCCCTGTTAATGATGCTCCGGTGATTAATGTCACTGATGTTGCCACCGCTGTCATGGATCTGACCGAGCCAGCCACGTTTAGTGTCACGACCGAT
>PBSM01000169.1 GCA_002726245.1 Planctomycetaceae bacterium
AAAGCGTTCCTCGGCCCCTGACCAAGTTTATCTGCCGCCACCCAAAAACAATCCTGACGCTCGCTAGATCGTCGTCCCAAACTCATCGCAACGCCTCCACTCGTGTTGCCACAAGAATAGCGCGATTGCAGAGAAAATCAACAGGCTGCTAGTCCTGACAATAGGGGAACACACAACAATGGTTACGGCAATTACACTTTGTGTCCTTTTCACGCTCGTAGCAGGCGGTGCGATTCTGTGCCGGCTCGCTGGTCGTACCCGTGGGCGGACGGAGTCAATTGTCGCGACCGAGAACTACCAAATTCACGACCAGGACGCGTACACCCTCGAATACCGCCATTGTGTCACGACGGGTCTCTACTCGGTCTTTGCTCTCGTTTGTCCCCCAAACCCGCACGACAGCAGTGTCAATGAATGCGGCTTGACGCGCGACGGACAAATCTGGGTCGTCAAAGAGCTACGCTCCCTCGAACACGCTGAGGCGATCGCTTTCGACTGGATGGAAAGCTACTCTGCTTACATCCGGACGGATGCTCATGCCCACCGCCCTGTCGGTGTGAAGCGTCAATGCTCGCTGCGGTAAGCCTGTCCGTGCGTCTGCCACGATCGCAGACGTTAGCCGGTCGATTCCTTGACTTTCGGCTCCATGACCTTCGTATTTCGCTCAACCGCCAAGACGACGGTCCGTTGTTCGGCTCCGTCGGGGCTGCTCGCGACGACGGGTAGAACCTGACGGCGATCCGGCATACTAAGCCGAGCCGAGAACGAACCGTCTGGACGCAACTTCACGGGCGTTCCCGCCAGAGTGACGTGCGAGTTGGGCTTCGTGGCCCCGTAAACAATCAACTCGGCATCGACATCAAAGTCGAAGTTGCTTTGCCTCCCCAGGCTCTTATCCGCGCCGACGCCAAACTGCGTTCCGACTGGCGATCCCATTCGGCGACCGAGGCGTTCTTCAAACAATTCCTGCAACTCGCCGCCGGTCTCTTCGCTGTAACCACCGCTCAAAGCGTAGATTTTCTCGCAGTTGTCGGCAATATCCTCCCAGTCGCCGGCGGCGGGCTCCGTCGCACCGGGCCGCGGGGTCGTGACTGAGTTGCTTCGAGCGAGGCTGCAATACTTGCCATTGCCACTGACATAACCGATATCGACGCGATAGTTCTTGGGTGAGTCTTGCACGTCAATGTACCATGTCTTTACGCCACCGTGGATATCGATCTCGCGAACCAGTCGCTCGGCGGCGTTCGTGGTCGCACCGGCGTCCGCTTGGACGAGACGCAAGACCGGTCGAGCGGTGTGCCACTGCGCGGCCATCGCCGCTTGAGCCCGCTCGATGTTTTGGCGGCTCAACTCCCAAATGGCCTGTAACCAATAGGCGTCGCGGACTAACAGCACGACTTGGTCCCGTTCAACGACTGGGGCTTTCGAGTTGCGTTTCTTACCGGTTGCGAGGTTCTTCCGCTGCTCACGCGATTCGTTCGCCCGCTGAATCTTGCGGACAATCCGGGGATCGGTGGGTTTCCGAGCCAGCAGCTTCTTCTTGGCTTTCGGTGTACTTGCCTTCGCCGTGACCGACGACCGAGCCGGTGCCTTCTTCTTAGCCGTTGTCTTTCTGTTGCTGGCTGCCCTTCCGTTAGCACGCTTAGCCGCCTTGCGTTTTGCGGCACGGACTAATGCACGCACCAGCTCGTCTTTCCGCATCGCTCGCCAGCCCTCAACGCCGATCTTTTCTGCGAGCTTGCCAAGATCTTTGACGGTCTGCGTTCTTAGAGTTGCTGCAGTATACAAGGTACTCGGTCTCCGCGCTTGACGCCGCCGGGGGCGCACGATCAGGTTGAGCGCCATCCATTGGCCTGTCTACGCTCGAACCCACGCGGCAATCCGTAGCCGAATGTGATTCAGAAAACGGTCCGGCATCATGCAACGTACCGCGTTCGGCTCGCGGGCGGCGGCCCGCACGACGATTTTGTGAGTTCTGGCTGTGGGCTGGTGATAGAACTCTGCTTGCTCGCCGAAGCGAGTGCAATTCGTCGTTTCCATGGTCCTCGCGGTCACTGACGTCATCCCGACGTCAGGTGGATCGCAACGATCGCATCGATAAATATGAGTGTAACTGACGTAAGGGAATCACGCAACGGCAACCCCCCCATTGGTATTGCCTTACGCGGTCTACAAGGCTGTAATTCTTTGGCTCCAAGGATGTTACAACATATCGCTGGTCGATTGCGCATGTTTGCTTCCTCGGAGCAGCCCTGGATCGCCAGTCGTGCCACGGTGTGACTTGTAAGTGACTGTCAACATACCAGTTAAGAACTTCGTAGGACTTTGTGAAAAAAAGCACGAATCCGTTCCACTGGTCGGTTGACCGGCTAAGACTGCTTGGTATAAATGTTGCGACGTCAAGAGTTTAGAGAGATTTCTCTGGCGCGGTCATAATCGCCGCGCTGCTCGTAAAGTGTGATGTGCTTTACCTTTTGGCCGAATAACGCCCCGCCTTCCTTTTGGCTCACTGAATCTGCACCGGCTGGATGCCAGTCGGTATCGCTCAATTCCAAACCGGTTGAATCAAGGCGGGAGGAGATTCCCGACGGGTCAAGACCGTGGTTGAGACTAACGACACTCCTCGCCTTAAGTTCGGCCCAGTTGCCGCGGGCGCGCTGCTGACGCTGATCTTCTTGTTGGCGTTTCCGCTGTTCGGCTACTTCGCCTTTCAGACGCATGGTTGGGATGGCGTTTTCGCGGCCGGTGTCGCCGCTCAGACTTGTTGGTTGGCCGGACTACTCGCACTGACTGTGTTTTTACTCTTTCCCGAGCCAGACCAAGCCGTCAACGCCGTTGCCCTTGGGATGATGGTGCGAATGGGGATCGCATTGCTCGCAGGAATCTTCTTTACAAAGACTGGTGGTCCCCTTGTCGAGGCGGGCGTATTCGGGATGATTGTGGGCTTCTATTTGATCGGATTGCTGGTTGAAACGTTGCTGGTCGTTTGTTTGGCGGCTGCGCGGAAGCAAGAACAGGTATCAAAGGCGTTGTAGGTCTCTGGAATGGCATCCGCGATTCTGCATATCAAAGATAGCTACTACTTCGAAGTTCCGAAGGCGCTTCTGCCGTGCAACTACGGCACCAAGTCAGAGTTTCCGGAGCTTTGGGTGCAGCTTGACGATCAGTTCCAAGCTTGGGAAGCGTCACGGCTGTACGACGAATTCAAGAGCGAGATGAACGCGCCTGCCGCGTTGCTCGGCAATAGCAAGCGTCAGGTGCTGGACGAATATGAGCATTGGAAGCATGAAGATCATGCCAACGCCGGGAAGCCGTTCGATCGCTTCTTGGAGGAGCATCATGCAAAGGACTGGTTTGCCGAGCAGTTCGCGTTACGAGGCGTCCCAACGATGTGGAGCGACGCCAAGGTACGGGCTGGTGACGTCGAGTTGTTTAAGCAAGACGCCACAAGTGCTTGGTCACCTCAGAAGATTCACGACTATAACGAGCATCTCAGCGGAAAGATTTTGATTCCGCAGCCGTTTGGCGAACTGAGAAACTTTTACGAGCGGGAAAGCGGCTTCGCGATCTCGAGGTTCATGATTATCGAGGTGGTGATTGCCCTGATTCTATGGGCGGTTTTCGCTTGGCTCGGTCGGCAGACCGAGGAAGGCGAGCGACCCCGAGGCCGCTTGTGGAATCTCCTGGAAGCAGTCGTGGTTTTCATTCGGGACCAAGTGGCACGTCCTGCGATTGGCGAGCATGAAGCCGATCGATTCGTGCCGCTGCTGCTAACGCTCTTTTTCTTCATCTTGGGATGCAACTTATTCGGGATGCTGCCTTGGCTCGGTGCGCCTTCTGGTGAGTTGGCCGTCACGGCTGGCATGGCCTGCGTCACGTTCGGGGCCGTCGTTTTGTTCGGCTGCCGGAAGTTCGGTCTGATTGGGTTCATTCTGAATCAAGTCCCCAGTATGGACCTCCCCTGGTTCATGGCGATCTTCTTGAAGCCAATGATCCTCGTGATTGAGTTACTCGGTCTGGTGATCAAGCATGCCGTTCTCGCCGTTCGGTTGTTGGCGAATATGGTCGCAGGTCACATGACGCTCTTGGCGATCATGGGTTTGACCTTCAGCATTCAGGCCGTCATGGAATTCATGCCTGCCGAGTCGCCGCATCCGGGGCTGGATGCGCTTGCCTGGAGTGGGACGGCGGTGGTCGTGGTCCTGGGGTCAACAGTGCTCAGCGTTTTGGAGTTGTTTGTCGCCTTCTTACAGGCGTACATTTTCACGTTTTTGTCGGCATTGTTTATCGGCGCGGCAGTGCATCATCACTAGAGCTACTAGAGCTGCCCGGTTGCAGATTGAATCAACAAGTTTCGTAGCACAGGAGATTGAATCAGTGAATAAGGTTGTAAACGTATTTGGGCTGTGTGTGTTGACCGTGCTCGTGTTCGCCGGGCCAGCCTTCGCTGCCGAGGGCGGTGTAGAGTTTTCCGGCGCATTCGGCGCGGGACTGGTCATTATTGGCGGTGCTTACGGGATTGGGCGGCTGGCAAGCAGTGCGCTGGAAAGCATGGCGCGTCAACCGGAGGTTGCCGGTCGCATCTTCACGAGCTTGCTCATTGCTGCAGCGTTGATCGAAGGCGTGACGTTTTTCGCCCTCATTATCTGCATGCAGCAGAATCCGTTTGCAAGCTAATCGTGACCCTGACCGTACAATCCAGTTAAGAGCGAGCAAAGCTCATGCTTCGCATTGATCGTATTCCGCTGTTGATTGCCTGCTTGTGCATTGTCTCTTGTCTTGCATTCGCCGCGGCCGACGAGAGCGATAACCCACAGAATACCACCAGTGCCACTACTGCGCAGGATGCAGCAATCGCGGAGGTGGATTCCGCAGACGCCTTGGACGCTGGGGCGCCGGCGGCGAAAGAAGGCCCATCAAGTGAGCCCGAGCACGACGCGGATGGCGAGAGCCATACGGGTGGGCATCACGACGCGACGGATCTCGGCCATCAAAACACCAGTGGCAACGTTGAAGATGTGATGAACTTCAAGACCGACCTTGCCGTTTGGACATTCGTCGTCTTTCTCTGTTTGCTGGCCATTCTCGGCAAGTTCGCTTGGGGGCCAATCATGGAAGGGTTGGAGAAGCGAGAGCAATCGATCGCGTCGATGATCGACGAAGCGAAGCAGAGCCAGGAGAAGGCGGCGGAGCAACTCAAGCAGTATGAGGAGAAGATCGCCGCGGCTGGTGAAGAGTCTCGTGAGATTGTTGCCCAGGCACGCAAGGACGCCGAAGCGGCTGGCGAGCGAATCGTCGCGCAAGCCGAAGCGGCTGCCGAGAAGCAGCGCGAACGCGCCGTCGCTGATATCGCCAACGCGACGAATGTGGCACTGCAAGAGATCACGGACAAGAGTGTCGATATTGCCGTGCAGCTTGCGGGAAGGATCGCTCGACGCGAGCTAACCGCGCAGGATCACTCGCAGCTTATTGATGAAGCGTTGAAGCAGCTTCCCAGTCGCAACTAGGTTTGCGGGAACAAGTCAATGGCGGAAGCCGAACAAAAGACAGTCTTCGACACCGGCCGACAGTACCTCGGCGGCGTCTATGCCAAGGCGCTGTTGGGAGCGACCGAGAAAGCCGGCAACACGGATAACGTGCTCGCCGAGTTGGATTCCGTGGTAGACGACGTTTTGCCGGCCCTTCGTAATCTTGAGGCAACGCTCTCCTCGCCACGAGTACCGTTGGAAGCCAAGACAGGAATGTTGGATCGTGCTTTCGCTGGCAAGATGGACTCTCGGCTGTTGAACCTGTTGAAGGTGCTTTGCCGCAACGGTCGCTTTGATTGCATCCATGCGATCCGCCGAGCGGCTCACGAGCAGTACAACGAGTTGCGGGGACGAGTGGAAGTTCTCGCCCGCAGTGCCGAGCCCCTTGAAGGCAATACGATCGAGCTCGTTCGCAGCCAACTGCAAGCTTCGCTTGGTCGCGACGTCGTGTTGAAGGTCTCCGTCGATCCGGAATTGATCGGCGGCATCGTCCTGAAGATCGGCGACACAGTTTATGACGGCAGCGTGGTGAACCGATTGGCTTCACTGCGCGAGAACTTATTACAGAAAACAGGCCAGCAAATTCGCGACCAGGTGGATCGCTTCGCGCTGGCGGACTGAAACACGTTTGAAGATCGGGAAACAACACGATGAAATTCGACGCCGGCGAAATCGCTTCCGTCATTCAGCAGGAAATCGAACAGTTCGAAAGCCAGGTCGATGTCCGCGAGGTCGGCACGGTACTTGAAGTCGGCGACGGTATCGCCCGCGTTCATGGCTTGTCGGGCGTGATGGCGACCGAGATGGTCGAGTTCCCCAATGGGACGCGCGGCTTGGCCTTCAATCTTGAAGAGAACAGCGTCGGCGTGATCATCCTCGGTGAGTACCTGACGATCCAGGAAGGTGACGAGGTCAAGGCCCTTGATCGACTGCTTTCTGTGCCTGTCGGCGAAGCGGTCGTCGGTCGCGTGCTCGATCCGCTCGGCAATCCTCTCGATGGCAAGGGGCCCGTCAACTCAACAGAAACACGAGTTGTGGAAATCCTTGCGCCGGGCGTCTCGGAACGCCAGCCGGTGTGCGAACCGATGCAGACTGGGATCAAGGCGATCGATGCCATGACACCGATCGGCCGCGGGCAACGCGAACTGATCATCGGCGATCGCAAGACCGGCAAGACGGCTGTCGCGATCGATGCGATCCTCAACCAGAAAGAGACAGGCGTTAAGTGTTTCTACGTCGCGATTGGTCAGAAGGATTCGTCTGTCGCCGGTGTCGTGAAAGTCCTCGAAGAAGCTGGTGCGATGGAGTACACGACAGTCATCGTGTCCGGTGCCAGCTCGCCGGCTCCGATGCAATACGTCGCCCCTTATGCGGGTACTTCGATGGCCGAGTACTTCATGTGGAAAGGTGAGCATGCGTTGGTCGTCTACGACGATCTTTCCAAGCAAGCCGTTGCCTATCGTCAACTCTCACTGCTAATGCGTCGTCCGCCTGGTCGTGAGGCCTTTCCTGGCGACGTGTTTTACTGTCACAGCCGGTTGCTCGAGCGTTCGTCGAAGTTGTCCGAAGAGCTCGGCGGCGGTTCGATCACCTCCCTGCCGATCATCGAGACTCTGGAAGGCGAAGTGTCGGCTTACATTCCGACCAACGTGATCTCGATTACGGACGGACAGATCTATCTGCAACCCGACCTGTTCTTCGCTGGCATCCGGCCGGCGATGAATGTTGGTATTTCGGTCTCCCGTGTGGGTGGTGCCGCCCAAGTGAAGGCGATGAAGAACGTCGCGGGTGGTTTGCGACTTGACTTGGCCGCGTTCCGCGAGTTGGAAGCTTTCGCGCAGCTTGGCACGGACCTCGATGCTGCCACGCAAGCCCAGCTCGATCGTGGCTATCGAATGGTCGAGCTGCTGAAGCAGGGACAATACAGACCGCTGAATGTGGTCGAACAACTGCTCGTTTTGTTCGCTGGCACTCGCGGTTACGTGGACGAAGTGCCGATCAACCAAGTCGGCGCATGGGAAGTAGCGTTCCTGCAGTATATGCAGGATCAGAAGAACGCCGTCTGGAAGATGGTGGAAGAGAACCAGAACAACGGCGACGCGTTGAAAAAAGCTGACGATCCGACAACTCAAGCTGTCGTTGCCGCGATCCAGGAGTTTAACCAGAGTTATAAACCTGCGGAGTCATCGAGTCATGAGCCAAGATCCTCAACATGAACAGCCGCAATCCGGCGTTCCGCCAGTCGACGACGACAAGCCAGATAGTCAGTCCAAAGACGAACGCACGTTGGGAATGCTCTCGCATCTGTTGGGGGTTTTTACCGGGTTTATTGGGCCTCTTGTAATTTGGCTTATTAAGAAGGACGACAGCGAGTTCGTGGATGATCAAGCGAAGGAATCGCTGAACTTTCAACTGACGATCTTGATTGGCCAGGTTATCAACTGTGCCTTGATGCTGGTTTGTATCGGTTACATTACGTTCCTGGCATTGTGGGTGACGACTCTGATCTTCTGCATCATGGCGACGGTGGCGGCCAACAAGGGCGAGCGTTACCGCTATCCGATCAACATCCGGTTTATCAAATAACATGGCCAACGCACGAGCACTAGATAAACGCCGCAAGTCGGTTCGCAACATCCGCAAGATCACGCGGACGATGGAACTGATCGCGACCGCACGATTCAAGAAAGCGATGGATCGTGCGACAGCCGCGACTTCTTACACGCGACGCATCACGCAACTGGTGTCGGATCTCGCGCAAAGTGGCCTGGAAGTGAAACATCCGCTGTTGGAGCCTCGCGAAGAAGTCAAGAACGCGACGCTCTTGGTGTTGACTGCCAACCGCGGCCTTTGCGGAGGCTACAACGGCGGTGTGATACGGCAAGCCATGCCGCGATTCGACGAGCTGAATAAGAGTGTGGGTGGCACTCGTCTTGAGGTTTCCGGTAAACGCGGCATCAACGCGTTGAAGTTTCGAGGAGTCACGGCGGAAGAAGAGTTCATGCACTTCGATGATCAACCGCGGTTCGATGAAGTCGATGTGATTGCCAGCCGCTACCTCGACGAGTACACCGCCGGTCACCTTGATCGCCTTGACGTTGCCTACACACAGTTCATAAGCATCGGCAAACAGGTCTCCGTTGTCGAGACGCTTCTGCCACTGGGTGGCATCGAAGGCGTGGACGATGAGGAAGGGAAGAAGCAATCTTCGTCGGGCGAGTCGATGTACGAGTTCCTGCCTTCGGCGGAAAGCATTCTGGAAGAAGTCGTCCCGACCAGCTTCAAGGTTAAGCTTTTCAAGTGTTTCCTTGACACAGCCGTCAGCGAACAGATTGCTCGAATGGTGGCAATGAAATCGGCGACAGAGAATGCCGGAGACATGATCAAACAGTTGTCGATGACCTACAACCGTGCTCGCCAGTCGCAGATCACAGGCGAGATCATGGAGATCATCGGCGGCGTAGAAGCCTTAAAGAGCTGAGTTAGTCATTGGTCACTTGTCATTGGTCATTTGCGAAGTAAATGACACGTCACAAGTGACAAATGACCAATGACAAAGGACAAGTAACCAAATGGCAACAGCAATTGCAGCGGGTCGTGTGACCCAAGTGATCGGATCAACCTTCGACGCGGAGTTCGACGAAGCAAACCTGCCAGCGATCTACAATGCCGTCAAGATTGTCAGCGAGAACAAGGGCGTCAAACTGAACCTGACCGGCGAAGTGCAACAGCATCTCGGTGGTGGGCGTGTTCGCTGCGTTGCCTTGGGAAGCACCGACGGCATGATTCGTGGACAAGAATGCGTTGACAGCGGAGCACCGGTCTCCGTTCCCGTCGGCGAAGCCACGCTCGGTCGCGTTTTCAACCTGCTCGGCGAGCCCGTCGATGGCCGTGGCGATGTTGCTGCCCAGGAGCGATGGCCGATCCACCGCGATGCACCTCTCGTCTCGGAGCTATCGACGAGTACCGAATTGTTCGAGACTGGCATCAAAGTGATCGATCTGCTCACACCGTTTGTTCGCGGCGGTAAAGCGGGCCTGTTTGGCGGTGCTGGTCTTGGCAAGACAGTCATTCTCACCGAGTTGATTGCTCGTATCGCTCGCGAACACGGTGGCTACTCGGTATTCGCCGGCGTTGGCGAGCGAACGCGTGAAGGCACCGACCTCTGGCTCGAAATGCAGGAAGCTCAGATCGGCGATACGGGCCGCAGCGTTATCGAGCAGACAGCGATGGTCTTCGGTCAGATGAACGAGCCCCCTGGTGCCCGTTTGCGTGTCGCTCTGTCGGCGCTCACGATGGCCGAGTACTTCCGCGATACGACGGGTAAAGACACGTTGTTGTTTGTGGACAACATTTTCCGTTTCTCGCAAGCTGGCTCGGAAGTATCGGCGTTGCTCGGACGCATGCCTTCGGCGGTAGGCTACCAGCCGACGTTGGCGACCGAGATGGGTGGCTTGCAAGAGCGAATCGCTTCGACCAGCAAGGGTGCGATCACATCGGTGCAAGCCGTTTACGTTCCGGCTGACGATCCGACCGATCCGGCTCCAGCAACGGCCTTCGGTCAGCTAGATGCATTCCTTTATCTCGAACGTTCGATTTCGGAAAAGGGTATTTATCCGGCGGTGGATCCTTTGGCGTCGAACAGCCGGATTCTTGACCCGCAATATGTGGGTGACCGGCACTACGCGATTTCACGCCGAGTGCAAACCACGCTGCAACGCTACCGTGAGCTTCAGGACATCATCGCGATCCTCGGCGTCGATGAGTTGAGCGAAGAGGACAAGCTCATCGTGCATCGAGCTCGTCGCATTGAGCGATTCCTCTCTCAGCCGTTTTACGTGGCCGAGGTCTTCACCGGCAAATCAGGTGAATTCACAAAGCTCGACGAGACCATTCGCAGCTTCGAAGAGATTTGCGACGGCAAGTGGGACCACCTGCCCGAAGGAGCCTTTATGTACGTCGGCGTGATCGAGCAAGCTGAAGAACAAGCGAAGAAAATGGCGGCAAACGCGTAGATAGTCATTTGTCACTGGTCATTGGTCATTTGTTAGAGCGGATGGCCATCACTCCTAGTGACGAATGACGAATGACCAGTGACAAGTGACCAATAACCAATGGCCGAACTCAACTGCATCGTCGTCACTCCCGAAGCAACCACCCTCGAAGCGAAGGCGGAATTCGTGGCCTTGCCACTGTTTGACGGCGAGGCAGGTATCTTGCCTGGCCATAGCCCCATGATTGGTCGTCTTGGCTATGGAGAGCTGCGCATTCGAACCGCCGGCCGGGAGCAAGCGTTCTACGTCGATGGCGGCTTTGTTCAGGTTGCCGATAACATCGTCTCGGTATTGACGAATCGAGCGGTTCCGGCGGGGGATGTGGATGCCGACTTGGCTAGAGAGCAACTCGCCGCCGCCACAAAGCGCAAGACTGCCAGCGACGAGGAGTTTGAACTGCGCGACCGCACGATCAATCAAGCTCGAGGGCAGTTGCGCGTCGCGAAGCGCACTCGCTAGTGTAGCCATCACGCTCCGCGTGATGAAAGCGGGATCGAAAGAAGCGTTTGCTCAGTTCGACAGTGCTTTAAATACAACGTCGTCATCCGCGCCGCTTTCATCACGCGGAGCGTGATGGCTACGTTGGTGTGCTCCACGCGAATAACCGTCACTACGGTACTGCTGGATTGGCAATCTGCAAGCGTTTTCCGGTAAACCACGGCGTCCTTTCGCGGGCGGCAGCCGATTCTTTAGGTTAGTATCAAACAGCCTTCTTCCTGGCTCCTTCTTTGGGAATCGCTATGCCCCAAGCGACTCACCGCCTCGTCGGTGTCGTAGAACTAACAACCGCCGGTGATTTCGAGGCGCGTGATGGCGAAGTGATCGTGCCCGAACTCGCCCAGTCAGTACTACCGATTACGCCATCCGAAGTCGATGGTCCGTTGGCCAGCCTCCCCGAGGCAAGCTTAGTCGCCGATGTGCAGCGTTTGTGCTGTGAACTCAGAGCCGAATACTGGAACTTCGTGGCGGGCGGCAAGCATCACGAGTTGGCGGCTGTATAGCTCAGCTTGTTCAAGCCTCTTCGGGTAGCTGGGCAATGACACCGGTCAAGAAGCGCGCCAACCGATCGGATGCTTTGATCGCATCCTCTTTCAGTTTCCACATGTCCTTCACGCTTGAAGGGCGTTGGAAGATCGCGCCTGCCGCGGCTCCAAGCTTGGCGGCCAGCGTAGTCTGACCGAGCAACTGTTCTATTTCTCGCGGTAACTCATCTTCGAGCCCGTCGCTGACAACGCGTACCGACATACAAATTGTCTTCGCTTGCTGGCACGCTTCGACCACGGCGAATGTCTCCATGTCGCAACCGAGAGCCGCGTGCTCCTCAGCCAATTGCTCTTTTTCCATTTTCGTCCGTATCAACCGATCGACCGTCAGCAGGCGGCCGATGTGTAAGGCGCGTGTGCTCGCGACTGTTTCCTCATCGACGTTCAGCTCCATCGAAAGTAAGTTGTTGTCCGAGTCAGCAACTTCGTTGGCCATTAGAATGTGACCGCGCCGCAGGTCCTCGTGCAGCGAACCGGCAAAGCCTGCCGAGACGATCCACTTCGGACGATGCAGACTAAGCATGGCCCGTGTCGTGTCAGCCGCTGCTTCTCGACCGACGCCGGACTCTGCGATCACGACGTAACGGCCGTTAAGCAATCCCGCGTGCTCGACATGCGTCTGAAATCGTGTCGTGACACGCTCTTGTAGCACGTCCACCGTACCGCCGGCTTCAATGCCAAGCGCGAAGATAATTCCAATCTCGCGGGGCGGGGGCGGAGCGGCCTCTTCTTCGCCAACAGAATCGAGCTGTTTCCGAGCCACTCCAGCGAGCGTTTCCTTGACCTTCTCTTGGGCTGTGTTGCGGAGCCAGTTGCTGACCAGCCAACGGAGCATCATGTGATGGGCCTCCCAGAGCTAAGCCGGAAGAAAGGGGAACGCCCGCGTTAGTCGGACGCGACCAAGATACGATGCTCAGCTTACTTCAGCACAGGAAGCTGAGCGAGGGGCCGCTTCCGGGGCGATGCGGGACGAGAGTCCGTCGGCGGAACGACTTGTGGAGATGCCGATTCGGCGGTGCTGTGTTTACGTTTACGTCGCAGGCCAAGCGTTGAGCGAGCTGTCGAGAGGAATCCTCTCCACGATCCGAACGTTGCGGCGACGGCGCTGGGTTCATAGCCACCGTGCACCATGCAGTCTTGGCACTTGTCGTTGCCGCTGGCTCTGCCGTAATCGGACCACTCCGTTGTTGACATCAATTCGGCGAACGAATCGCAGTAGCCTTCGTCGAGCAGGTAGCAAGGGAGTTGCCAACCGAAGAGGTTATAGGTCGGGTTGCCCCAGGGCGTGCACTCGAGTTCAAAGTTGCCTTGCAGGAAATCAAGGAACAACGGTGTCTGGTTGAAACGCCAGCGACGCGGAGCGTTATGCAGTAAGCGACGGAAGAGGGAGACTGTTTGTTGCCTCGCGAGAAAGTGATCCTGGTCGGGGGCCTTCTCGTAGCTATACCCAGGCGAGACCATCATGCCTTCGGCACCGAGGGCCATCATGTCGTCAAAGAACTGACGGGTTCGATCCGCATCGATACCGGCGTACAGTGTGGTGTTTGTCGTTACCCGAAATCCTCGCTGTCGGGCTGCTTTGATTGCATCGACCGCGATGTCATAAACGCCGGTTCGACAGACGGCATGATCATGCTCCTCGCGCGGCCCGTCCATGTGTATCGAGAAGGCGAGATACTTGGTGGGCTTGAATCTGTCGAGTGACTCTTCGAGCTTGATCGCGTTGGTGCAGAGGTAGATAAACTTCTTTCGCTGGACCAACCCGGTAACGATCTCGTCGATCCGTGGGTGTAAGAGCGGTTCGCCACCCGGAATCGAGACGATCGGTGCCTGGCATTCATCGACGGCGTCGAAGCACTGTTGCGGTGACAGTTCGCGACGCAGAATCTCGGCCGGGTGTTGAATCTTGCCGCAGCCGGCGCACGCCAGATTGCAGCGTAATAGCGGCTCGAGCATCAACACGAGCGGATACCGCTCGACGCCGCGCAGCTTGTTACCGAGTACGTAGCTCGCGACGGTCCACATTTGTGACAGCGGGACAGACATGGGCGGAGATTAGGGATTGGGGATTACGAACTTGCGCCAACGGGCAAGTGCCAAGAGCGGGAAGTACATTGGATACATGTGGTAGCGGAGATAGAAAACGCGAGGGAAGCCCGTGCCCGTGAATTCCGTCTCGTCCCACGAGCCGTCAGGTTGCTGCTGGTCGATCAGATAGCGAATGCCTTTCTGGATAGCTGCTTGATTGTCGCAGCCCGCGTCGAGTAAGCCCAACAACGCCCATGCGGTTTGCGACGCGGTCACAGGACCGATCCCGCGAGTTTCGGGTTCGTCGTACGTACGTGCCGACTCGCCCCAACCGCCGCATGGCTGTTGATGTTTTAGGAGCCAAGCGATTCCTCGCTGGATGGCGATGTCGTCCGAGCGGACACCGGCGCGACTCAGTCCCGAGAGGACTTGCCACGTTCCATAGATGTAGTTCACACCCCAGCGACCGAACCAAGCTCCGTCGTCTTCCTGCGTGCTACGAATGTAAGCGATGGCTCGATCGACGGCGGGATGGCCAATGCTGACGCCGAACTGTGAGATCGCTTCGAGCACGCGAGCCGTGATGTCGGGCGTGCTTGGATCGATCATGGCGTTGTGATCGGCGAATGGGACATGGCAGAGGAGTTCGAGATCGTTGTCTTTGTCGAACGCCCCCCAACCGCCGTCTCTGTTCTGCATCGCGAGAATCCATCGGAGACCGCGTCCGCAGGCGGCATCGATGGCCGTCTTTCGTGTCCTCTCTCCCCTGCGTTTCGTGGGGGAGAGAGTTAGAGAGAGGGGGTCGATCGTTGGTGTGCTGCAGGAAGCCCCCCCCCCCCCCCCCCCCCCCCCCCCCCCCC
>PBSM01000170.1 GCA_002726245.1 Planctomycetaceae bacterium
ATTGCCGCCTTGCCTTTCGTTCGCAGGCTCACGAAACGCAAGGCGGCAATGTCAAACAGTTGAAAGTACAGAAAGAAAGTTACACCACCGAGCAGTTCGTGCAGCCGCGTTTTGTCGAACTCTTTCGGCACGTTCCGACTTACTGGGAAAAGGACGATCACGATCACCGCTACAACGACTGCGACTGCGAAGGCAAACGAGCACCGCTGAGTGATCTGGGAATCCGGACCTTTCGCGAACAGGTGCCGGTCGTCGATCCCGTGTGGTCAAAAAACTCAGCCAACCCGTAAACACCGGCTCCAAGCGGATTCTGGAATGAGGCTTGGCTTGGAAGTCGGCCGAGTCCTTCGGCCAGTCGGCACAGCCATGCTCGCCTGCACATCGCCTGCACCATTACTCATCCGGGTTCAACGTCGTGCCGGTTGTAACGCTCACGCAAAACTGTTAACTCCGCTGTCAGAAGTTCGATACCCCCCAGAATCGGACAATCCAGTTAACAGCGTGCGCGACTTTTCTGTTAACTGATTCGCCGTGGTTTCGTAGGCGGTCCCTTTCGGTTTTGGTGGGACCGAAAGAGTCTCGAACTCGCCAACTACCACTATCTCAACGGCTTAGGAAATCCGCAAAAGAGAGTATTGTTACGAAGAGGGTTCCTTTCGGGGAGGGTGCGGATGTGTACGCACCTGCAAGGTAAGCACTCGTGGTTCCTGCCCTTCAACAAAGGTGTCGACGACGGTGCCGGCAATCCGCCCAACCCCAAGGGGATCAAGACTGATTACCTGTGGAAGCAGATTCTGACGAAGGACAACTTGACCGAGATCCTGGAAAACTATGCCCAGGTGCTGGAGGAGAAGGACGACAAGGGCCGGAAGAAGCGCCGGCAGGTTTTTCCTCGATATCACCAGTTAGCCGTCGTCCGAGCGCTGCTGGCCGATGCAAAAAAAAACGGCGCAGGTCATCGCTATCTGATTCAGCATTCCGCCGGTAGCGGCAAGAGCAATTCGATTGCCTGGCTGGCGCATCAACTCGTCGGGGTGGAGCGCGACAGCAAGCCCGTCTTTGATTCGGTGATTGTGGTGACCGATCGTCGGGTGCTGGATAAACAGATCCGCGACACGATCAAACAGTTTGCGCAGGTTGGCTCCGTCGTCGGACATGCCGAACGGTCCGGCGACCTGCGCCGCTTTCTGCAGGCTGGCAAGAAGATCATCATCACTACGGTGCAGAAGTTCCCATTCGTGCTGGATGAAATCGGCGACGCGCACCGCGGCCAGAAGTTCGCGCTGATCATCGACGAGGCGCATTCAGGCCAGGGAGGCCGCACGACGGCCAAGATGCACGCGGCCCTGTCCGAAGAAGGTGAGGAAGAAGAGGAGACGGCGGAGGACAGGATTAATCGCATCATGGAGTCGCGGAAGCTGCTCAAGAACGCGAGCTACTTCGCCTTCACCGCTACGCCAAAGAATAAGACGGAAGAGCTGTTCGGCGTGAAGCAACGGGATGGCTCGTTTCGTGCCTTTCATTCGTACACGATGAAGCAAGCCATCGAGGAAGGATTCATCCTCGACGTGCTGAAATGCTACACGCCGGTCAACAGCTATTACCGCCTGATCAAGACAGTTGAGGAAGACCCGGAATTCGACACCAAGCGAGCGCAGAAGAAGCTCCGGAAATACGTCGAGTCGCATGACCACGCGATTCGCGAAAAGGCGGAGATCATGGTCGACCATTTCCACGACCAGGTAATTGCCAAGCGAAAGATCAGTGGCAAGGCGCGAGCGATGGTCGTGGCCAGCGGCATTGAACGGGCGATGCAATACAAGGTCGCCTTTGACGCATACCTCCAAGAACGCAAGAGCCCCTACCGAGCCATCGTGGCGTTTTCCGGCGAGCATGAGTTTCGTGGCGAGGAGAATGTCAACGAAGCGAAGATGAATGGTTTTCCCAGCGCTGCCATCCCGGAGCGGTTTTGCGAGGTTCCTTATCGGTTCCTGATTGTGGCCGAGAAGTTTCAGACGGGCTTCGACGAACCGCTGCTTCACACAATGTACGTCGACAAGGTTCTGTCCGGCATTAAGGCGGTGCAAACGCTGTCGCGTTTGAACCGGGCCCATCCCAACAAGCACGACACGTTCGTGCTCGATTTCGTGAACGACGCCGACACGATGGAGCAAGCGTTTGATGACTACTACCGCACGACCGTTCTTAGTAAGGAAACCGATCCTAACAAACTTCACGATTTGAAGGGGGAACTGGACGGCTATCAGGTCTACTCATGGCCGGCCGTGGAGCAACTGGTCGAACTATTCCTGGGTGGGGCGGAGCGTGACCAGTTGGACCCAATCTTGGATGCGTGTGTGGCAGTCTACAATGCCGATCTCGACGAAGACGCTCAGGTGGCGTTCAAGGGAAAGGCAAAGATGTTTGTTCGCACTTACAATTTCCTGGCGGCAGTCCTGCCGTACTCGTTCCGCGAATGGGAGTTGCTCGCGACCTTCCTGAATTTTCTCGTTCCCAAATTGCCCGCGCCGAAGGAAGAGGATCTGTCGAAGGGAATCTTGGAATCAATCGACATGGACAGCTATCGACTCGAAGTCCAGGCGCAGGTGTCTGTTTCGCTTGCCGACGAGGATGGAACCGTCGAGCCGGTGCCGCTTGGCGGCGGCGGTGGTCAGCGCAACCCGGAATTGGATCTGCTGAGCAACATCGTGAAGGCCTTCAATGACCAGTGGGGCAGCATCCCCTGGAAGGACGCCGATAAGGTGCGAACGGTAATCACGGAGGAGATACCCACAAAGGTAGCGGCGGACAAGGCGTACCAGAACGCGAGGAAGAATTCCGACAAGCCGGCGGCGAGGCTTGAGCATGACAAGGCGCTCGCCCGCGTGATGACCGACCTTTTGGCGGACCACACGGAACTATTCAAGCAGTTCAGTGACAACCCGAGCTTCCAGAAATGGCTCAAGGACATGGTGTTCAACATGACCTATGAGGATGACGCAGCATGACCATGAATCTCTTGAGCAAAGACCTTGTATCGCTCGAATACCGGGAACAAATGCAACGCGACCTGGCAAGGGCCAGTGTTTGCCGTTTTCTGGTTGCCTACATCTCGAACGATGGAATGGAGTCGATCGGGCGTCACCTGCTAAACCGCGTTTTGCGCGACCATCGGTCGTTTGGGGTCGGATCGCTCACTTGCTCCTGCGGCTACGAACCACTGTTGCGGCTGCAGTCAGAGCTTCCCGACCTGCGGCTCAAATACTTCATGGACCCGCTGGTCAAGGAAGACGGGGAGCCGAGCGAAATTTCGCTGTTCCACTCGAAACTGGTTTATCTGTACCTGGAGCGGGAGGCCAAGTCGGTTGTCTACATCGGATCGCATAATTGGTCGCGACGCGCATTGGGGCCGCAAGGGCCGCGCAATGCCGAAGCCTCGGTGCGATTCGAGTTGGAGTTTGCGCCTGAAGATCTCGACGGGACCGGCACTTCTGTGGCGAGCGACGTCAATCGGCACTTGCTTGAAGCGTGGAATATGCCGCTGTGCCTTCCTGCCACGGCCAGCAATGAACCCACCTTCCGAGAGTGGTTCGAGAAGGGATGCCGACGTTCGGCGGCAGCTCCGCTCCAGGAAAACACGATTCTCTTGGCGGTGCGTCGTAATTCTCCCAGTGGCGAGGATTGGTTGGCCCTAGCGGGGCGCGGTATCTATCTGCAGGTTCTTGACGAAGATGACGGTCAACTCGTCTGGCGAAGTAACAACCGGGTATTGGTGCTTGTTTGGAACTCTGAGCCGGATATGGCGGCCGCCCGGCAGCCAGTCATGCTCCAATGCCGCATCACAACAAGCAAGGCCGGAATCGACTCGCAGCTTCGTGGCACGAACCAATCGGCAGCGCCGGTTGCCGGTTTTGAAGCAGTGATTTGGGATGATGCCGAGCTTGCCGCGCAGCAGAACTCCCAACGGGGCCGGCGACCACCCGTGCGACTTTGGTCCGGTCGCGAAGTCCAGGTCTACGATTTTGAGTTTCCCACACAGTTCGCTGATTCGTCGCAGATCGACGGCTCCGTGCGGCCGAAGTACCAATTCCATCTTGAAGTCGAACGAGTAGTTCTACCAGCGACGGGCGACCTCTCGAAAATGCCGGACTATGTATGGTCGCCCGAGTCCTTCAGCGTCGCGGCCAGCCGCGATGCGGCGCGAATGGAGGAGACGCCTGGTTATTACGTCGAACCAGATCGCGAGCACCAAATCCTAAATTGCCTCTCAGAAGTGCTTTTCGTGCAGCCGGAGGAAGCGAAGGTGCTCCCCTATTCGACCACCGATCGCATGAAGGTTGGCAAGCGTATCTCGACGCATCCCTTGCACGAGACGTTTCTAGGACCTGAATGGAAAGAGAAACATCTTCGCGACGAGTACTACGAGCGATCCGTGCCGGGGGCAATGGTTGCAGAACTCGACTCGCAGCAGAAATTGGATATCGAAGATGCCGGCGAAGAGGAGCCTGAGGAACTGACACGGCTCCAGCGAGTATTTACGTCGCCAATCGACCGCCTTCTGGATGGTTGGGGTGAGACGGCGAAATCGTTGAATTCACAATCACATGGCAAACGGGGCAAGGAGCAAAAAGAGTGACGAAACGGAAAGGCCACGCTTCGATGCCATTTGGCAAGGCGCTTCGCGCGAAGCGACTTGAAAAGAAGTTCACGCTGCGGAAATTCGCGGAGCTTGTCGGCGTGAGTCCGACGTACCTGTCTCAGGTTGAGCAAAGCAACGTCGTCCCACCAACGGCCGATCGCGTCCAGCGTATGGCTGAACTGTTGGGAGAGAACTCAGACGAATGGACGGCGCTGGCGGGCCGAGTGCCTGAGGACCTGGCGGAAATCATCCAAAAATCACCGACTGAGATTTCCGATTTACTTCGAGCGGTGCACGGAATGACAACCGAACAACTTCGCAAGCTGCGAAAAGCAGCGGAGCGCATGAAGAAGGAAACACAATAACATTGTTGGTCGAAGTGAATTCGGCCGTAAAGGACCTATTTGAAAGGAGTGGTTGATGCCGATCCATTACACGCCAAAAACGTTTTTACGCCAAACGTCGAATGATCTTCTCCAGGCTTGCTTCGACCAAGTGGGTGCGCTGCAAGAGTTACCCTGGGCGGACCTACCTAACCATGAAATCGATGTCGTCTATGACAGTTGGCAAGACCTGCCGGAGCCGCAGCGGCTTGAGATCGAGCGGATGTTTGAGGAGGCCGAGGCGCTGGCCAGCGAAGCGGGAATCAAAGCGATCATTGATGAAGGGACATTTCACGGGCTTGACCTCGGACCAGAGTTGGAGCCCTTGGAAAGTTTCCGTGACAAAGCGATGCACGTCGCGCTCACGCATCCGCGGGTGTTTCAGGTTGCCGGAACGATCAATCATGCACATTCGCTATCGCGGCGATACTGGAAGCACCGGGGCAACATGCCACTTCGGCAGCCAAACATTATGCAGGATGCACTTGACGACTTTCGGGATGCGATCTCGGCGTATTTCCGGCAGAACGAAGGGCGTGGCCACCGCTGCACGGTCGACGCGTATTTGCGAGTGGATCGCTATCACTATTTCTTTGCGTACCCCGACAATTATGCCGACACATATCTCGGCCACGATGAGCACGGGCATTTCATTCGGCGCCCCCAGCGTCCGGCGTTTGAGATCGTGTTTCTCTTTGATCCCATTGACGGAACGCTCGATGTCTATGCGCAGGGCGGCAAAGTCGTCCAGGAATCGCTGCAAACGATTTTCTGTCGCACGCTACTTGATCAGGAGTTACCTCCTGAATCACCTCTCGGCCATCCTTATGAGCTCAACAGTTTGAAGTCGCGTGACTTTCTGTTGACGACTTGCGAAACGGACCCTGAGGACGGAATCGAGGAGATACAGATTCGCAAGCTGCGGCTGTCCGTGTTGGGAGGCGTGAAGCGACGGATCACGCTGGAGGCCGACCCGGACGGCGGTCCGAGCGCTGTCTACGACATGGTTGATGACTGCCTCAATCGCCACAACATGCCGGACGCCCTCATCAACGTCACACTCGCTCAATTCCACTTCCGCTTCGTCCACACCGGGCAAGGTCGTCAGCAGACATTGACTTTCGAGGTATCGCACCCGAACACTAGCAACCTCAAAAGTTGTCGCAAAGAAGAATTGCGACTGATTGGCGAGAAGTATTTGAGGCGTTGGGGAATCGACCGTGCCTGAGATTCCGGCGTTCGTACTCGACAGGGCGAGATCCCAAGATCCAGTGTTTACAGCTGATGAAGTCGGCGCATGGCCGGATGGCCTCCTCCATGATTTGGTCGCGATCGGCGTGGTGACGCCGACGAACAATGCACGTTCGGTTGCCTGCGACACATGCAGCGACGCACACGTCGAGGTGGTCCAGTTCGTGGAATCCCCGCCAGGTACAGAGCTGAGAGCCTACATTCCATGCCCGGAAAACGGGCGTGTTCGCATACCCCTTGAGCGACTTCGCCGTTGGAGCGTGAATCTAAAGAGGGCGCTCGCCAAGCAGAGCGGCGGCGATCGCACCGACGTCAGGACGGTTTACCTGCACCATCAGGCTGGTTGCCGAGTCTACGTTTGCATTGTAAACGAGCAGAAGCAACCATTTGATTTCACCACGAACTGTTTTCGACCACTCGATCGACTCACTAGCCAACGTGATGCTTGCCTCTTCGCTACGGGCAGAAGTGATGATCGCGCTGATTTTGGTTACTCCTACTCCGTGAGTTTTGACCTATACCGTCTCGTCGCTCGAACAGATGAGACTGCCGTTTCTCCGGACGGACTCGTCTTCTCGATTCATTGGTTGGTTCAGAAAGCGGACGAACCGATGTTACGCGAAGACACCGTGCTGCTCGACTCCTGCCGTGTGAGGTACGTCAATGGACGTTTTACGACCGCTGATAAGTCGTCCGATGCGATGTTTGACGAAAGCGTAACGTTTGCGAAAAAACAGAAGTGGATGCGTGAGAGGAAGGAATTCCGCGACGAGGAACAGAAACAACGCGAAATACTGTCATCGCGGCTCTCTACCGCTACGCAGCATGGAAATGTCGGAGATGTATTGAGGGTGTTTGCAGATAGCCTTTGGCATTGGGCGGCGGGGCTAAAGCGGCACCTGTTCGACCACTTCTTTCTCGATGCCAAAGATCCCTTCTTCAGCCGAATGTACCAGTCGCCTCCACCTAGCGGATTTGAGATTCACCCATTTTGGATCACCGCGCCTTGGATCGGCATGCAAGAGACGTACGATCTGTTGGAGTTTCACAAGAGCCCTGATTTTGCGAAGGCGTTTGCAGCCCGTGTACAGAAACTGCTCGACGCTCGAAACGCTTTCAGTTCGCGCATCGTCGAAGTGACAGCAGAATACGAGCACGACATCGGCCTCGAAACCTTTGTTGCTTTGGAAGAGGAACAAAAGGATCTGCGGCATGGAACCCTCGGTCTCTGCGAGCATCTCAATTTGCTGGCATCCCAATTCGATGTATCGCGTGGCGTCACACCAGTCGACACAACCCCTCGACTTGAAACACCTGTGCCAATGGAGTCAGGCGAGGCAGGCAACGCTGCCGAAAAACGGACCGGGCCTAATCCATGTGAGAACACCGTCGCAAAGGTGCCTTGGTGCATAACTCGTGATCTCGGTCCATAATTGTCGTATGATCGCGAATTAGGAGTATGCCATGAGTCATTTCAAACGCAGTCAACGCAAGTATGTGAAGAAGACCTATCGAGTGCTGAATTGGCACGAATATGAGGCAGGCCTACGCGAGCGCGGTAGCTTGACC
>PBSM01000171.1 GCA_002726245.1 Planctomycetaceae bacterium
CAATGCTACTTCTGGTTCTTCGGCTACGTCGCCAAGCTGCCCTATGAGCGGGAGCTAGAACCGGCTGCGGACTTCCTGTCGTTGCCACGTCCGCAGTTCAATTGACCAGCGTGCTTTCCCCTCCCCTATCCGCTACGCTACCAGTCGCTATAGGCAGGGATAGGCAGAGGCCCGACGGCTTGCCGAGAACGCCACGCATTCATGTGAGCACGCCGATGCATCTCCAATACCTCAACAGAATCTGCTTCACGATCTGCATCGTGTGCATTGTGCTCGGAACCGTTCTCTCATTGGCAATGATTTGGGGGGTATTCGCGACAACAGTTTCGTTTGGAAATCTTGGCTGACAATCGGCGTCCTCTTTCTCGCTTCGGCATTAACGCTCAGCATCAGCAAGACACTTGCCGGGAGAGGTAAGGACGATGGCGAATAGCCAACGATTCTCGTCGCAACCTAACATCCGGGCAGCCCGGAGGGATCATGGCAGACGAGTTAGCACTAGGCGCTGAGCTCGTATCGAAGGTCCGTGAAGCTGCGCCGCCCGGTACAGCCACGAGCGAAGTAATCGCAAAGCTGTATAAGCGCGCACCAGAACCGTCGCGAGAGGTGTGGTTGACGCGGATGCGGCAGTCCAAGCGGTCTATTGCGATTGCTTTCTGCGGCGACGGCGATCTTCGCGTTTTCGACGCTTGCGGTCGGTTCGGTTTTTTCGTTCCTCGACGCGATACTCTCGAATGGCGTCGGGATGCGTCACGGCCCAGTTCCAGGGGAGAAGCGGTTCGTAGTCGGTCGCGCCGGCGAGAAGTTGGTCAAGGACGTCTTTGACGTAGCGCCAGATATCGAGGTCGTTTCTCAAGGCACTGCTGACGAGCGTCAGGAACGCCGCCGTCCGTTCGCCGCCGGCCACGCTTCCAGCAAATAGCCAGTTTTTTCTGCCGACCGCGACTTGCTTCATCAACTGCTCGGTTTCGTTGTTGTCAATTGGAATCAACGCATCGTCCAGATAACGCTTGAGTTCGTCGAAGTGGTTGCGGATGTATTGAAGGGCTTTCGCGAAATCACTCTTGGGAAGGATCACGTTGGAAGTCCGAAGCTTCACCGCCTCCAGCCACCCCCCCCATCGCATCCCAAATCGGTCTTGCCTCGGCTTGGCGCAGCTCCAGACGCTGTTCGGGCGATATCGCGGCCCCACGATCTTCAATGTCATACAGATCTTGAAACCAATTCAACCAGTGCTTTCGATCGGCCGGGTAAGCCGTCGATTCGTCAATCGTGCGGCGCGCGTGACTGTTGCGAGCAGCACGCACGATCTTGCCATCAGATGCTAGAGACCGCTTCGACGAGCTGTTGAGCAAGCCGTAATGCCGCACCCAGCAACACCGAAACACAGTGCAAGCCCGCTGGCAACACGTGCATCAGCCAGCGACGAATGAACTCTGTCACGGTCAACGGCAGCCCGCGATAACGACTTGTGCCGCTGCGTTTGACTTGCAGCACCAGTCGTGCATCGTCGAGCGAGTCGGCCTCGTTGCACGACGTGACTCGCCAATCGCTGACTGGACCACGCATCACATAGGGAGCCAGATACTTGAGCGTGGCTCGTCCGTCACTGACGGCGACCGAATCGACGGTCCAGTCACGCGTCCAGATCACTCGTCGGGATCGCTGCGAAACATTTTGTCCCACGCAAGTAATCTCGCAGCTTGTTGCGAAACAAGATCGACAACACGCGTTCAGGCACGAAGTAGTTGACGCGCGACGAACGCTACTGTCCGTTGCTGCCGATGCCGCCGCCGGCCACGACGAAGTGAGTATGTGGATGATACGAGAGGTCGCGTCCCCACGTGTGCAGCACGCCGAACATGCCGACTTCGCGTGCTCCCACATGCCGCTCCATCAGACGGCCTCCGCTGCGCCTCCTTCCTGCCTGGGTGAAGGTGGCTGGCGACCTACACTTTTTTTGACCGTGTGCTACTCATCGTTTGACTCCAGCATGTGAAGGGAATAGAAACGCTTTACCTCGGGTGCCGCAAGCGACACTCGATGCGCTGCGACGCTCCTTCAGCATCTCACAGAATCCCCGCCGCGAAGCGGCTCACTTGGACAACGCGTGGCCGCAGAGCGGAGTCACCGTTTGCAGTTCCAGCTCTGGGCATCTGGCAGGCTGAACGTTGCTTTCCGCATCTCCATCATCCGCACCACGGTGACGGACGTGGCTCCCGTTGGGGGCCACAGGTTCACGCGAATGGACAACGTTTTTCGGTTCATCCGATTAATAAAGGGTACTTGGTTTCGTGGAGGGCATAGAGTTTGAGTTTGAAGAAGTCTTGATTACGAAAGCCGTAGGCTTGTCGTTTCATGATTTTGATTTTGTTGTTCACGTCTTCCAAGGGGCCAGTTGTGATCGGGTAGCGGAACCAGTTCAGGATCCCCAACAGAGCGCCGACAAGAGTGCGTGCAAGTTGTTGCATCGGTCGGATTCCCGATGACTGCGCACGCTGACACCACGAAGTGACGAAGACGCGAGCGGCGGTGCGGTGCGGCTGCTCCCACAATTGACGAAGATCCTCTTTCAAGTAGTAGGCCGTCGCCAGCGACTCGTTCAGTTTCAAAGCATGCGTGTAGCATCGACGAGGATCGGCGAAGAAAACCTTCACTTGCCGCAGTCGCAGCACCCGACTCGTGGAATCACGAGATGAATCAAAACTTGCTTGTTACCGATCGGGACGTGCCGAAAGAGGCGTTCTTGATGGCCACGCAACACCACCTGTGAACTGCCGCGGCACAACATAGCTGCTCGCGAGGTTGCTTGATGCGAAAGATTATCTTTCCCTCGACATATTCTGTCTTCGTGGACCTTACTGTCGAAACTGCTTCCGCCACTCCGCGGGCATGACACTCGTGTCGGTGTTGTCGGCGTAGTGCTCTCGCAATTCTTCGAGATCACGCTTCAACACGCCCGTAAGATCGGCGTACCGCGGCTTGCCGTACAGATTGGTCAGCTCGTCGGGATCCTTTTCGAGATCGTAAAGCTCCCACTCGTCGAACTGATAGAAGTGAATCAGCTTGTAACGCTGAGTACGAATCCCATTGTGCTTTGCCACCATGTGGACGCTGGGATACTCGAAGTAGTGATAGTAGATCGATTCACGCCAATCGTCCGGCGTTTCGCCTTTAAGCACGGGCACGAGCGAGCGGCCTTGCATATCGTCGGAGATCTTGGCTCCGGCAAGATCGAGAAACGTCTCGGCATAGTCGAGGTTCTGCACGAGATCCGTGTTCACACTTCCTTTCGTCACGCCAGGCCATTTCACGATCAGCGGCATCTTCATCGACTCTTCGTACATCCATCGCTTGTCGTACCAGCCGTGATCGCCAAGGTAGAAGCCTTGGTCTGACGAATAGATCACGATCGTGTTCTCTTCGAGGCCAGCTTCCTTGAGGTAGCCCATCAAGCGGCCAACGCTTTCATCTACGCCTTTGATACAACGGAGATAGTTGCGGATGTAGCGGTTGTACTTCCAGCGGATCAGGTCGTCGCCCTTGAGGTTCGCTTTCAGGAATGCTTCGTTCTTCGGGACATAAGCCGCGTCCCATACCTTCCGTTGCTCGTCGGTCATCCGCAGCTTGTTCTTGTAGCCCGACCGATCTGTCTTCGCCTTATTGACGTCAAAACCTTCCGCTTCCGGCCCGAAACAATCACACAGCAAGTGCAAGTGCCGATCGATTTCCATTTCCTGAAAGCGGGCAGGACTCGCGTTGTCCTTCCACTTGTCGAACAGCGTTGGTGCCTCCGGGACTTCAACGTCGTCGTACAGGTGCAAATGGCGAAGCGGCGGCATCCACGTGCGATGCGGTGCCTTGTGTTGACACATCAACATAAACGGCTTGTCCGAGTCTCGCTGTTCTTTCAACCAGTCCAAAGCCAGATCGGTCACGATGTCGGTGCAATAGCCTTCGATCTTCACGCGGCCCTTGGGCGTTTTGAAGAACGGGTTGTAATAGTCTCCTTGTCCCGGCAGCACTTGCCAGTAATCGAAGCCTCGCGGATCGGTCCCCAAGTGCCATTTGCCGATCATCGCCGTTTGATAACCGACCTTCTGCAGCAACTTCGGGAACGTCTGCTGATCGCCGTTGAACTTGTTGCCGTTCGTCATAAAGCCATTTAGATGGCTATGCTTGCCGGTCTGAATCACGGCTCGGCTCGGCCCACAAATCGAGTTCGTACAAAAGCTGTTCTGAAACAGCATCCCCTGGCGAGCCAGCTTGTCGATGTTCGGTGTCGGATTCACATCTTTCAACCAGCCGTCATACGCCCCGATCGCGTGCGGTGCGTGGTCGTCGGTGAAGATAAACAAGATGTTCGGGCGATCGGCCGCGACCGCGCAGGCAGGCGAGAGCAAGAGGGCCATCGTCGTGAGAAGACGCTTCATTCGTTAGTTTCTTGGGATCTGAGTGGGCAACGTCATGGCGGATTTGAAAGACAAGATAGCCCTACAGCGTAACACAAGGCTCTGCAAAGATCAGCTTCGCTTAGAGCAAACGCACGACCTCGTTCTTCACATCAAGACGCAGCGATCGGTCGTAGTGGAAAACGCTGATATCATCGGCGACTTGAGTTGGCACCCGGACGATCAGCTCAATCCACTCCGGACAGTTGAACGCTGCGAAGGCGAATTCGAATCGCTCCATCAACGAGTCCGGTTCGACGGACAGATCGGGCAGCAGAATCGGCCCGGTGTCGGTTTGGTAGATCCAATCTCGCTCGTTCGCGTTCATCGTCTTGATCGGATACTCGATCGTGGCGGCGTAACGATCGGTCTCGATGATCGTTCGTGCAACAAGCGGATGATTGGCGAGCGTTGCTTCGACGATCGCTTGCGGTGAACACAGCAACTCGCCGTCTCGCTCCACAACGTCGATCCGCACGCTGTCGAAGACATCCGCAATCATGCCGGTTTGCCGGATCGACTGCTTGCCGCTGCCCAGGGGATAAAGATCGACTTCGATATCGGCCCGAGAGAAAGTCTTCAAGGCCATAAAGCGGTCGTCGCTGAACATCGGTGCGAAGTCGGCGTTCGGATCCGTCCAGATATCACGCTCGACGCCAACACGCTCCGTCTTGCAACTCGCTCCCAGCACGAAGCTTCGCATATTGCCCGCGGCCTTCTCTTCAATGCGACAACGGCATTCGAGTTGAATCCGGGCGTTGTTCAAACTGAACGGTGGTTTGTGCGAGACGGTTGCCGGCGGTTTCTTGTCGGCATCGATACGGAAGGTCACGAAGGAACGTGAAAAGTCGATCGTAGAAGACGGCATGTGACACCCTGCGACAAAAAAAATGATTCGAGAAGGCGGCGGCAACATTCTATCAGCGTCAACGCGTCGACAGTATACTCGATGCGTCGCTACATCTGCCAGTAACTCGGAGACCCTCCATGCCACGCCTGATCGCTTTTTTGCTGCTCGCTGTTACCGTCCCGACCTTCGCCGCGGATGCAGCGAAGGGAATCAAGCCGACTCACGCCGAGTTGTCTTACGGTCCGCATAAAATGAATGTGTTGGACTTCTATAAAGCGGAAGGCGACGGCCCGCGACCGCTGCTCGTTTACATTCACGGAGGCGGTTGGATCGGTGGCGACAAGAAACGCGGAGAGGCGAGCTTCAAGCCCTTTCTCGACAAAGGCATCTCTTACGCCGCGGTGAACTACCGTTTAACAGGCGAAGCATCGTTGCCGGCCCCGGTTCATGACGCCGCCCGAGCGATTCAGTTCATCCGCTCGAAGGCCAAGGAATGGAACATCGATAAGAAACGCATCGCGTTGACCGGCGGAAGTGCCGGAGCGTGTACGTCGATGTGGATACTACTGCATGACGATTTGGCTGATCCGAAAGCCGACGATCTTGTGCAACGTGAATCAACCCGCGTGACGGCGGCGGCAGTGGCTGGCGGGCAGACATCCATTGATCCGAAGGTGATCGAGCCGTGGCTTGGCCCGAATGTGCTGAAGCACAATATGATCAACATGGCTGTTGGCGAGCGGACGATCGCAGATGCACTAGCGAACTATGAGAAGCATCGCAAGTTGTACATCGAGTTCTCGCCGTACAATCATCTAACCGACGACGACCCACCGCTGCTGATGACCTATGGCAACAATATGAAGCTGCCGTCAGAGAACGCCGGTCACGGCATTCATCATCCTGTCTACGGCGTGAAGATGAAAGAGAAGGCGGACAAATGCGGGCACGAGTGTCACTTGCTGATCAAAGGCGTTTCGGAGTCGGACAAATACACAAGCGCCAACGAGTTCTTGATGGATAAGCTGTTGAACTAGTCGCGACCACAGGAAGCGTGAGGATTAAGCGTATGTCAGGATCGAACACGCTCACCCGTCGCACGCTGTTGCAAGGAAGTGGAGTTGCGATGGCTGGCTTAGCGACCAGCGGAGGATTCGCCGTGGAAGAGGAGAATGACTGTCCACTGATCGTCGATTGTCACGCACATATCTACGGCGAAGACGAAAAGAAGTACCCGACGATCGAGAAGCCTTATCGCCCGCCAGCCGGAAAGGGCACGGTCTCGCATCTGCAAGCCGAAATGAAAGCGGCGGGAGTTCGTTATGTCACCGCGATTCAAACTAGCACATTCTATCGCTTTGACAACCGCTTCACGTCTGATTCCGCGAGGGACAACAGCGACTTCATGGTCGGCGTGGTGACGCTCGATCCCGACGACTCCCGTAGCCCCGACATGTTGGAGAAGTACGCCGAGGAATACAACGTCCGCGGCATGCGTAGTATCCCAGCGAAGAGCGGCCGCTTAGATGATCCGGGCGTCGAACGGCTGTGGGCGAAAGCCGAAAGCCTTGGCATCGTGATCAATGCGTTGGTCAACCGCGACAAACGCGCGGAAGTCGAGAAGCTCGCTGGGCGGCATCCCGATTTGAACGTTGTGATCGACCACTGCTTGAATCTTGTCGCGGGCCCGAACCTTGAGCCAACCCTGAAAGACATGGTCGCTCTAGCCAAGCTGCCGCGCGTTCATGCGAAGCTCACGTTCATCCCCACGGGCAGCACCGAGCCCTACGCTTGTCGCGACATGCACGACGCTTGTCGCACCGTGATCGATGCGTTCGGCGGGGATCGTTGTGTCTGGGGAAGCGACTTTCCGTGCGAACTGTGGTGTCCGAAGGTTAGCTACGTGCAACATCTCAAGATCTTCACGCACGAACTTGGGCTGGACGAGAAGACGAAGAGGGCCGTGCTCGGCGAGACGGCCCATCGGCTGTGGTTCGCGCCTCGCGCACACCGCTGAAAGTAGGTCACTTTCGCCGAAAGTGACTTCGTCCGAACGAGAACCAGCGGTTTTCAAGGTCACGCTCGGCGAGCGTGACCTACCTGCGATACCCTAAACGATCTTCTCGATTACTTCGCCATGGACGAGTGTCAGACCTTCTTTGCGTCCGAAATGCGGATAGCTGAGTTCGTCTTGGTCGAGGCCCAACTGATGCAAAAGCGTCGTGTGGATGTCGCGGAAATGATGCGGTTCGTCGATGGCTCGCAGGCCGATTGCGTCGGTCGCGCCAACGGCTTGTCCGCCTTTGATCCCGCCACCCGCCATCCACATCGAGAAACCAATGTTATGATGGTCGCGGCCCTTGCCGCCTTGAGCTTCGGGCGAGCGTCCGAATTCGCCACCCCACAAAACCAACGTCGAATCAAGCAAGCCGCGGCGCTTCAAATCCGTCAACAATCCCGCGACTGGCTGATCCGTTTCCGAAGCCATCCGAAGATGGTTCTCTTCAATGTCGCTATGGGCATCCCATTGCAAGTTGCCTGGCCCACCTCCAGACACGATGACCGAAAACCGCACGCCGCGTTCGACCATTCGTCGAGCCAGCAAGCAGCGTCTCGCATAATCATCGGTCGGCTCTTTGCCCACGCCGTACAAGTCCAAGGTGTCCTGCGTCTCACCTGTGAGGTCGAACACTTCTGGCGCTTCCGTCTGCATCTTGAAGGCCAGTTCATACGCGCTGATCCTCGCGTTCAGTTCATCATCGCCGGGAGAAAGCGAAGCTTCGTTCAACTCGCGAATCAATTGAATCGTCTGTCGCCGCTCGGCGAGATCGATTCGTGGCGGCAGGTCGAGATTGCGGACCGGCGTCTTGCCCGGTCGGAGCATCGTTGGTTGATAGGTCGCCGGCAAGAAGCCGTTGCCGTACATCGGCTGACCAGCTTCCAGCGCGCCGTCAGGATCAGGCAACACAACATAGGATGGCAGCGAATCACTTTCCGCTCCCAAGCCGAACGTGGTCCATGATCCCATACTCGGAAATCCAGGCACGGTTCGTCCGGCAAACAATTCGTATTGAGCCGCTGAGTGAACGACTTTGTCACCCTGGCACGAGCGGATGACGGCGATATCGTCGATGCAGCGCGATGTGTACGGGAACAAGTCGGAAACTTCAACGCCGCCCTCACCGCAGTGCTTGAACTTGCGTTGCACTCCCAGCAGCTTCGCATCTTTCTCGATGCGTTGATACTTCGCGTCTCCGAACTCAGCGGGCCGCGGCTGACCATGCAGCTTGTTCAGCAGTGGCTTTGGATCAAACGTCTCCACCTGACTTGGCCCGCCCGCCATGAACAAGAAGATGACCGACTTGGCCTTCGCTTCAAAGTGTGGCGGCTTCGCCGCTAGCGGGTTGGTGACCGCCGCACGAGCCTGCTCGTGCACCATCGCCGCCAGCGCGAGCGAACCGATTCCGCAAAAAGATTCTTGTAGGAACTTCCGACGATTTTGAAGTGCTTGTCGCATTTGACGAACCAGATGTTAGTCTTCCGAATGGGTTATGTACCGCCAGACATCAACAACTTGAACCATACGGTCCTGCGAATAGGTTCGAAACTTGACTCCCAGCGGTCGTGACAGCAGGATGCGTCGGCCTTCCTCACGCGATTCGCCGGAATTCTCAGGATCGCGGCGAAGTAGCTTGTCAATCTCACTTGCTGCTTTGGTGATTGCATCCCGATCGCCGGAATTGAGCCACAAGTCGGCCAAATCCGCCTCGGCTGCGGGCAACCAAACCACCGTGAACGGCATCGTTAGTTTGCCTTCTGTTCCAAGTCAGCGAGTATTTCGCTCAACGGGCGGCCACCGCCTTGTTCTTCACGGCGGCGCAGTTCCTCGGGGCTAGTGGGAGAATCCACTCCTTGATAGACCGCTGGATCAGCCGCCGGCGTAAAGATGCCGAGCACCCGACCTGCCTCATCACACAATTCCAACGGTGACTCAAGATTGCCAAGCTTTGTTCGCGTCGATTGATCAACCACCAACCTAGTCATTTGTTCCTCCCAATCGCCCGATGCACGACTTTGACCTGCACCATCTGATTCTAACAGATTCTGCCACCTGCCGTAACAACTGGTTGACCTTCTCTTCGAGTTGTTCGAGGTAGCAGCCCCTCACAAAACGGGTGACTGACGGAGACGAGACTGGAGAGAGTGTGCCGTTGGTCTTGCCAGTGTTTCGCGGCCATCGTGAAATCACGGAAGAGCACTGGCAAAGCCAGTGGCACCCGCGTGAACCTTGCTCAAAGCCGTCGTTACAATTGCGTTACGAAAGTCCCCTTGCTCGGCGGCTATCATCGAATTGCTCGTCCGTCAACGCACTCCCGCAAGCACAAACAGCAGGTCCAGCGATGAAACTCAATCACCTTGTCCGAACTCCCGTCAACTTGCGACTACACCAGAGCCTAGTCATCGTGGCAGCCTCGTTGCTGGGCACTACGTGCGCCGCGCACCAGCAGCCGCGAGAAGAAGGCGACAGCCAATTGAAACTGACCACCAAGAAGGTGATTGTCTTCAAGGACGGATACTGCTTGATCGTCAAACGCGGGACTGCGGTTACGGATGAGAAAGGCGAAGTCTTCACGACGGAAGTTCCGGATTCGGCCGTTCTCGGTTCGTTTTGGGCGACGCCCACCGAGGGGCGGTTGCTGAGTACGGTCGCGGGTTGGAGAGAGACGACGAAGGAGACGGAAGAAGACGTTGCGTGTGCACAGGTCATCGATGTGATCGAAGGCAACGTCGATAAAGAGTGTTCGCTGCAGTTGTCCGACGGTTCGTTCCTGTCCGGCGTGATTACTCCAACACGACTCGCCGCCAGCCACTTCGTGCTCGCGACGGAGGAAGGCGACATGTTGGTGGCGATCTCCGACATCAAACGACTGACGATCGCGAAGATGAAAACCACCGTGTCTCGCAAACGCTCAGCGACCGAGCGCTCGAAGCAGTTGACGTTTCGCTTTGAACGAGCAGGAGAGCGTCGTGAAGTCCTGCTGATGTACTTCCGCCCCGGCTTGCGGTGGATTCCGACTTATCACATTAATCTGACCGAGAAGCAGAACGAGAAGACCGCCGAGATCGCGATGCAAGCCGAGATTCTCAACGAGGCCGAAGATGTCATCGACGTGCCGATCGACATCGTGGTTGGCGTGCCGAACTTCCGCTTTCGGCAAAACGTTAGTCCGCTCGTTCTGGAAGGCACGATGCGGAACGCGTTGCGACAGGCTGCACCGAACTTGATGGGGCAGGCACTCAGTATGGGCAACGGCTTCTCGAATGCGAGTTTTCAGCAGCGCAGCGGCGAGGTTCGCCGCGCGACGCGTCAGGGTGGCGAAGTTGCGAACGTCGCCGATGTGGACTTGCCCGATGAATTGACAGCCGGCACGGCACAGGACCTGTTCGTCTACAACCTGCCGAAGCTGACGTTGAAGAAGGGCGAACGGGCCGCGATCCCAGTGTTGACGACGGAAGTCCCGTATCGTGATGTGTATACGTGGGATCTGCACGTCAAGCGAGCCGACATCGCGACCGCTCCCAGCGGCAGCGGCATCCAGTCGCCGCTGACGCTGTCGCAGAACCAGGTCTGGCGTCAGATCGAACTTATCAACAATACCAATCTGCCGTGGACCACCGGCGCCGCGATGATCACCGAGGGCCAGCAACCGTTAGCCCAGGAACTGCTCACCTACACACCACCGAAGAACCAATGTCGAGTGCCGGTGACTGTATCGGTCGATACGCGCGGGAGCCTTGACGAATCGGAAGTCCGACGCGAAATGGACGCGACGAAGTGGGATGGTTACACCTACGCCAAGATCTCGCGAAAAGCGCAGCTTAATCTACGCAACAACAAATCGATTGCGACCGATGTCGAAATCACGTTGCGTTTCGATGGTAAGGCAGATGAAGTCAGCGACGAAGGGCAAGTCAAACTCGCGCCGTTCCGCGCCGAAGACTGGCAGAACTACCGCGGCCATCCAGGCATCAACAACAGCAGCATCGTTGTGTGGAAGGCGAACGTGAAGCCGGGGGCGACATTTACACCGAGCGTCGATTATCACTTCTTCGCCCGGCAGTAGAGGCAATTCTCTCATCGTTTAACCGCAAGCCGGAGGCGTGCGTTTCGCTGGTGGCCAAACGCACGCCTCCGATACTATGAAAGAGCGAGCAAGAAAGTAAAACGGTTCTCCTGTGAATGCGGCGTAGCAAA
>PBSM01000172.1 GCA_002726245.1 Planctomycetaceae bacterium
CTCCACAACCGCCCCGGCCACCCGTTCCATCCCAACGCCCCCACAACCTCAACCATCGCCGCCTAAAAAAACGAGCCCGTTCCTGCACCCCGGCGGCTGGAGCGCACTTTGCGGTTTGCAATTGGCATGGCGTTTGAGGGAGGTGGAGAGAATCTCGGCGGGCCGGGATGGAACTCGGTAGTTTAGACTCGACATGGAGGTCTAGGTGATGGAATTGTTTGCCAGGCAGAGGGAACGATTACAGCAGATCGCCTCCGACGTGAAGAATACTGTGGGCAGGTGCTTGCACGAGGATGGACGGCCCATGACGTTCACCGAGCTTGAAGAAGACTGCATTGAAGCGGGTGACCTGTTCACGGCTGCCATGCTCCAGCAAGGGGTCACTCAGCGGCTGCGAGATTGAGGGAGGCCTATTCGGCAGCGAATCGAAACGAATAAAGGTTAGCGTCGTTGAGGGCGAATCGTAAACGTAGTGGCTTGCCGTTGAGGTCAGCGAGGCTCGCGACTCCCTTCCACGCCACAGTGCGATCAATCGTATCGCCGAACACTTCGTGGCAATCGTCCAATGCGAAACCCGGTATCGGTGCCCCGTCCGGGCGCTGCAATTCGACGCGGATTGCGCCGGCGGCCGACGTCGCGAAGTTGAGTCGCAGTTGATCGCCCGTGAAGGTGATCGGTCTCGTAATCAATTCGCCGCCGGACATCGGGGCCTGGATCGAAACGAATCCGTCCAGACGAAGCGCGTAGCGTCGATAGGCACAACTGGTGCCGGTCCAGCCGCTTTCCTTGCTGTAGAACGACAGTTCGTTTGGTGCGCCCCTGAGATCCGAGGCCGTCTCGACAGCATGCCAGGCTGTCGACATGTGGCTGTAGTTCCAGGTGTCCAGACGTTGGATCCCCGGTCGCAAGAAGCCTTCGTTCCAGCGTTTGAAGTGGACGCCATCACGGCTGGCCATCAGCAGTGCTTCGGTGATGCCGGTTCCGTAACGCTCGTTGGCCTCGGCTCGCATCTTTCGATGCGCGAGTTCGGGCAATGCTCGCATCGATGGATTCCAGCCACGTTCGACATACCTCATCGGGAACCCAATCAGAATCTGCGGAGCGCGATGGTAGGGCTTCACCTGGTTCGTGTAGAGATGCTCTTGGGGCGAGTCTTCATAAGTCAGGTCGGCTTCGTCGGTCCACTTCAGAAAATCCGTTGACGTGGCAGTTCGAATCGCGCGGTAACCGGCGGGCTTCCACACCTTTTCGGTGGTGATTCCCTTCGTGAAGATTCGCCAATAGGCCCGATACTTTCCGACAACCTCATCCCAAAACGCAAGGTTCTGCGAATCGAAAGCGCCATTGCTGATGACGGGCTTGTCACGAAACAGCTTCCAGTGGATGCCATCTGCCGAGACAAATGCAAACAGTCCGCCTTCGCGCCGTGTGCCGCCGAGGGCTTTGTAACGCTCGGCATCCGGGCAGTCCGGCCTTGTGTCGCGCAACGGCGAGAAGTTGTGAGTGCCCACGCCGTGCCAAATGATGTTGTTCTTCTTCGAGCCTTCATACTCGAACAGTTCCAGATCAGGCTTGTCCCAATGAATCCCGTCGCGGCTTTCGGCATAGCAATAGAATTCAGGATGGACGTTGGCAAACAGCTTGCCGTCTTTGACCGTGAGCTGCGAGCCGCGGTAGTACATCCGGTAGAGATCGCCATCCTGGAAAACCGTGTGATAGCCGCAGCTTGTTCCCTCCCACGGTTCGTCGTGAACGATGGCGATTTCGCGCGGGATCGGATGATGCAGTCGCTGCTGCGCCTTGCCGTTTAGTCTTTCGATGAGATAGTTGTCGATAAATAACTCGCGCCGCGAGCCGATCTCGATGACGGGCGATTCGTCCGCTGCGAGCGCGGGTGATGTTGCAAGTGTTGCCGTGAGAGCCGCGGCGGCGGTGGCCGAGCGTTTCAGGAACGTCCGACGAGAGAGTTCGGCGGAGGTTAGCAATCGATTGTTCATCAAGGAACTCCTTGTTCAAATACTCACGAGGCACTGAGATTGTAGCAGCCGACGTTGGCAATGACCTTATTGCCTGCCTTAGATCTCGGGATGAGCCAGAAGTGGAGTGCCTCTCGATTTACTGGTACGATATACACTCTAGGATCTGCAGCTAACGTAACGAGCAATCGGAGACGCAAGATGGACAACGATGTGACTCTCTCTCGACGCAGTTTTGTCCAGGCGGTTGGTGCGGTTGGTCTAGCCGCCACGAGCACGCCATCCGTGTTTGCTGAACAGCTCGAACAAATCACGGACATTGCAGCACGTCGTGAATTATTTGTCGAGAATACGCTCATCTCAAGGCTGTCCGGCGGTGCGAGACTGCAACTGCATCAACCAACACCGCGCGAGGTCTCTTTTGCCTGTGACAAGCCGTGGGAAGGGGCGAGCTGTGCGTACATGAAAGTGTTTCAGGACGGTGACCTCTATCGCATGTACTATCGAGGCAGCGATGTCGTTTACACCAAGGAAGGCTACAGCAGCCCTCACCCCGAAGTTGCCTGCTATGCCGAGAGCCGTGACGGGATCCATTGGACCAAACCAGAGCTGAGACTGTTCGAGTATGAAGGCTCGAAAAAGAACAACATCATCTGGATGGGATCGGGCAGCCATAACTTCGCGCCGTTCCTAGACACCAATCCCGATTGCCCGAAGGAAGCACGATTCAAAGCACTGGCCGGCGATTTCAGGAAGGGTCTGCAGGCGTTTGTGTCCGCCGACGGTGTGCGGTTTACACCGGTTGGGCAGAAGCCGGTGATTGCCAAAGGGGCGTTTGATTCATTGAATCTGGCGTTCTGGGACACCGTAGCCGGCACTTACCGCGAGTATCACCGCGACTTCCGCAAGGGACGCGACATTCGAACCGGCACGTCGAAGGACTTTGTTCAATGGACGGACCCTGAGTTTCTGTCGTACGAAGCCCATCGTCATGGCGGCGAGTCAGATGTGGCGCCCCCCGTCCGAGATGCCGATCCCGCCAATCAGCTTTCAGGCCGCGTCAGCCAGCTTTACACCAATCAGATCATCGCTTACTACCGTGCGCCGCACATCTACCTGGGATTCCCGACCCGCTACATCGACCGTGGCTGGACTTACGCGGCAACCCAACTGCCGCGTTACGAGTATCGGCAGTTGCGCGGCGCCAAGTCGCGGCGCGAAGGCACGGCGGTCACGGACGGCATGCTCATGGCGAGTCGTGACGGAAATCACTTTCACGTTTGGCCCGAGTCGTTCATTCGGCCAGGTCTACGGAAACGGCAGAGTTGGTTCTATGGCGACACGTATCAGAACCACGGTTTGGTCGAAACGAAGTCAGCGATTGAGGACGCGCCGCCGGAGCTGTCAGTCTACGTCAGCGAAAACTCGCATCAGGATCATCCTGGTCAGTTCCGGCGATACACGCTCCGCATCGACGGATTTGTATCGCTGACGGCGCCGTTGGCCGGCGGAGAACTAGAGACCGCGACGCTGACATTCCAGGGCAACCGACTCTCACTCAACCTATCGACCTCTGCTGCGGGAAGCGTTCGCGTTGAGATCCAGGATGAGAAAGGCACTCCCATCCCCGGCTACACGCTGTCCGACGCTCACGAGTTGTACGGCGATTCGCTTAGTCTCGCAGCGGCGTGGAAAGATCGTGTTACGAATGTTGGAGAGTTGGCCGGCAAACCGATCCGTTTACGATTTGTTGTTCGCGACGCCGACTTATTCTCGTACCAGTTTGAAGAGGCGTAAGGCGGCTGGGCCGCAAAGTCGTTGATCGCTCCGCGATCAAATCGTTTGGTTCACAAAGCGAAAAGCGACTAACCGTTTCCGGAGCAGGCGCGAAATGCAGCCACGCGATACTCCCCTGGTAACATACGCTCGGTTCAAAAGAAGGTGCGATTCGGAAACCCCGACATCAGCCGTATCTCAAACGAGCCACTGGAAAATGGCAATCTCCAGCTTCGAATGGCCACACGTCGGATAGGCCGATTGACGAATGCGTCTCGTGGAAGTGGGAGAATCACTGCGCCGCCCTCTCGCTTTGGTTCGGCTTCTACAACTTTTGTAGGATTCACGGTGCGATCCGAACGACTCCAGCCATTGAATCTGGGCTGGCTTTCAGGCCGTGGAGCATGCAAGAGTTGCTCGAAAGGGCCGCCGAATGTTAGAAATCACACAGAGGGCCAGACACACCTCATGCACCCATCGCCCGATGGCCTTCCAGGGTGCCTTCGAAGGCCATCGTACATTTTGTGCAACTTAAACAAATCAAAGACCCTGGGTTTGTTGGAACACGGTTCGTCGTGGAATCAGCATGGAGCGAGCTACTGTTGTTCGAGTTATCTGTTCTTCCAGGTGATCGCTTGGCGTTCGAACTACGACAGCGGGACCGTTGTTTCCAATGTCTCGTACAGACCGCTGTTCTGCTTGTAGACCCTGATCTCCACCTGCTCCGGCAGCGGAGACTCGACGGACCGATGGCCTGTTCGTTGCGAAGACTTCGCGATCGGGTCCGGACAGCAATACAGGTCCGCCGGCCCACCGGCGTTCTACAAAGAGACGTGGTTTCTTCGGCGCGGCGAGTCGCGATTGAAGGATCATCGTGTCGAGCCAGGTTTTCCACAGGTGCTGGTGCGAGCCAGTGCATCCAGCATTGTCCGGAAACCGCGTATCGGTCCTGCGAGTGGAGAGATTCCGACGTATCGTCGATCGGCGCTGGCCGGTTGGATCTGCGATACTGAACGTGGTGCCGGAGCTCTGCTGGCTCGTGTCATTGTGAACCGCCTGTGGCAGCACCATTTCGGTCGAGGCATTGTCGAGACGCCGAGCGACTTTGGCTCGCGCGGCGCGAGGCCAACACTTCCGAAGTTATTGGAATGGCTCGCCAACGAACTGGTCCGGACCGGCTGGGACCTGAAGCATCTGCATCGCCTGATGCTTTCAAGTGCAAGCTGGCGGCAGGCTGCGTTGGCGGAATCTCCAACACCGCTCGATCAGGGACTGTTTCGCGGCCACAGGATTCGCCGTTTGGAATCCGAAGCGATCCGCGATGCGCTGCTGGCCACAAGTGGTGTGCTTGATTCGCAAATGTTCGGTCCGGGAACGCTTGTCGAACGACAGAAACGCCGCAGTGTTTACTTTCGTGTCAAACGCAGTCAGTTGATTCCGATGATGACGCTGTTTGACTCGCCAGATGCTTTGCAATCACTCGGCCGCCGAGCGGAAACAACCGTCGCACCACAGGCACTTGCCTTGATGAATGCGAAGCACGTCCGCGAGCTTGCCACGGACTTCGCGCGGCGGCTCACTGAACGGATCCCCATTTCGCGGACTGCCAGCAGCAGGCAGTACTCAGCAATCGTACGGCTTGCCTACCGCGGGGCTTTGGGGCGGATGCCGACGGATTCGGAGTTGAGTCGGTCAATTGACTTCATTCGACAACAACAAACCGTATACGCGACCCCCCGTGAACGAATCACGGCACTACCGGCTGCTGATGCGATCGTGGTTCGACTTGACGCAACCCAACTTGCAAACCAAAAGCAGCCGACAAAGATTCGACGCTGGAGCTCGGTGGGAGTGCGATCCGATACCGAAGGACTGCCAACGCGTACGGCGGATGATGACATTGCATTCTCTGCAGTGACCGATGAGTTCCCGATCCTGGAATCCACGGCAACGCCTCGCGGAAAACCGGCCGTGCGCTTTGGACCCGCTCCCACAATACTCCGCACGAACCATCCTCGACTTAACTTCGGAACAGGTGACTTCAGCATCACTGTGCTGTTTCGAATCGACGCGAGCGCCGGTAACGACCATCACATCCTCGGGAAGGACAATTATTCGGGTACCGCTTCCTACTCCGGGTACTTTTTCCAGCAGTACTCCGATCGACTCAAGTTCTGTACGCGGCGAGTTGAGCCGGGCAAGGGACATAGTGTGGACCTGGAAACCGAACCCTTTATTCGCAAGGGACAATGGTACCGGGCGACGGGAGTCCGCCACTCGGGTACCGTCAGCCTTTATGTTGACGACGCAGAGTCGGCCGACGTCTCGCGGCGCGAACCGGAACCAATTGACATCAACAACGCCGCGGGATTCAAGATCGGTGACATGGACGAATCCTTGTCCGGCTCGCTCAATGGTTCGATCGCGGAAGTACTCGTTTTCGATCGCGCTCTTACGTCGGACGAAGTGCGCGTAGGTCACGATTATCTCCGACAGAAATACCTGCTCGATGACGCAGTCAACCCGCTGGAAATGGCACTGGCGGACTTCTGCCAAGCCTTGTTTTGTCTGAACGAATTCATCTATGTCGAATGAGGAATTCTCTCAATGATCGTGATGTCGATCCGCACATCAATGGAAAACGCAAAATGACGTTTCCTGAGACTCCACACTCCGAATTCCGCACTCCGAGTTTCCCGGTGAGTCGGCGCAGGTTTCTGAGTCGCGCCGGATCGGGTTGCGGGGCGTTGGCGCTGGCGGCATTGCTATCGCGTGAAACGCCAGCGAGCGCTTCGTCGCTGGCGGATGAACCTCTCGCCGCGCGTGAGCCGCATTGGGCGTCGCCCGCGAAGTCCGTAATCTGGCTGTTTATGCATGGGGCACCGAGTCAGATCGATACATGGGATTACAAGCCGCAACTGCTGCGACGAGACGGCCAGGAACTACCGGACTTTGATCAGTCCACCGGCTTCTTCGCGGGCGCGGCCGGCCCCATCATGAAATCGCCGTTCCGGTTCCGCCAACACGGAAAAACGGGGACCTGGGCATCCGAACTGTTTCCGAACGTTGTTCGGCATGTGGACGATCTGGCATTCATTTACTCGTGCTTTGCACACGAGAACAACCACTCTCCGGCTCAGTTCCAGATGAATACGGGCATGTCGCGGATGGGGTTCCCGTGCGTCGGATCGTGGGTCACGTACGGCCTTGGGACCGAGAATCAGAATCTGCCCGGGTTTCTCGTGATGTACGATTCGCGAGGCCGTGGCCTGCCGAAGTCTCGCGCATCGTCTTGGGGAGCGGGCTTCCTGCCGGGTGTTTTTCAGGGAACGCCCATCAGCAGCAGCGGTCCGCCCATCGACAACCTGACACCGCCTCGCTACCGAACACAGCGTGCTCAGAGAAATCAACTTGATCTGATAAGGCAACTCAACCGCGGTCAGATCGAGCGATTGCCGGGCGAAGAAGTGTTCAACACGCGCATCGAAACATTTGAGCTGGCTTATCGCATGCAGATGGCCGCGCCCGAGGCAATCGACCTGTCGAAGGAGTCGCAAGCAGCACATCGCCTATATGGGACCGACAACCCTCGGTGCAGCGAATTCGCAAAGCAGGCTTTGACGGCACGCCGCCTCGTCGAACGCGGTGTGAGATTCGTGCAGATCTACAGCGGTGGTTTCGCCAACGCCGATTGCTGGGACGCACATCAGAATATTGATGCCAATCATCGACAGTTTGCCGGTGAGACCGACCAGCCCATCGCCGCTCTGCTGACGGATCTCAAACAACGCGGCTTGTGGGCTTCAACGCTTGTGATCTGCTGCGGCGAATTCGGTCGTTTACCGCTTGTCCAGAAAGGCGGAACCGGACGCGATCACAATCCCAATGCTTTCACAACCTGGTTGGCCGGTGGTGGAACCCGACCCGGTGCCCGATACGGCGCGACCGACGAGATCGGCTTCGAAGCGGTGGAAGACCGCGTCAGCGTGCACGATCTCCACGCGACCATCCTTCACATGCTGGGCATGGACCACCAGCGACTGACGTATCGATTCAACGGCCGCGACTTCCGCCTGACCGATGTTGCCGGACGAGTCATTCACGAGATCGTCGCATAGCCAACTTGGCGTGCCCGCAACCAGAACGGTGGCCATCGTCAATGCAGAAAAACTCCTCAGAGTTGCGAAAGCTGCATGACCTGCTGGAGAATGGTTTCGTCGTCATCGAGAACGTCCTGTGCAGCGAAGAACTCGAGTGTCTCACCAACGAGGTCAACCGAATCATGGCCGGCGAGCGATCTGACCCGATTGTCGCAGGCGATGGGCCGGAACGTGCAGACGATGAGGAGATCGCCACGTTTCTGCGAAGTAACTACTCGATCTGCGATGACGAACTCCAGCGAATGCTGAGTCGAATCCGACACACGAGGGCGCAGAATCTCGACACATCGTGGCCGGTTGAGATCGGTCAGGTGAACAAGACTTTCATTCATCTTCCGACATTGTTCGATCAGGGAATGTCACAACGCATCTGGAACCTGCTGGGGAAAGCCACGTCTGCGGCAGGTTTGCCTGAACAGCCAATCGTGCTTGACTTGGTGCGCAGCGTGCTCGGTGCAGACCGCGTCCTCTCCGACTGCAGTGCCACGAGCATCGGCCCGCATACTGATGGGGGTGCCTGGCACGTTGATGTTCCGCTTGGTCAACTCTCGGAACGGCTGCCGGACTTTCCGCTGACCACGCAGAACGCGTGGATGTTGGATGACTTTAGTGAAGAGAACGGAGCCACACGCGTCGTGCCAGGCAGCCACCTGTCGCGCCGCAAGCCTCGGTGGTCCGGCGCTGAGTTGGAAGGCGAAATCGCCTTGACGGCACCAGCCGGGTCAGTAGCGATCTGGTTGTCCAATACTTGGCACCGCAGCGGAGCGAACCGTACCGACTCGCCGCGCCGGGCGATTCTCTGCTACTACTGTCGCTCTTGGATAAAACCGTTTAACGATTTTCGCCGCGGCACTCCCGCCAAACTGGCTGCAGGTTTCTCGCCAACACTTCGATACCTGCTCGGCTGGTCAGCGACCGCCCCAGTCCGCGGATGAAGGCAAGGTACCCGGCAAGACTAGTGCCCTGTCAGTCGTGAATTGATGGATACCGATGGTAAATGAATACAAAGGCATATTAACGCAGCACTTGCGTTGATTAACGGGGCATTCATAACTGGTGGTGTAACTTTCTTTCTGTACTTTCAACTGTTTGACATTGCCGCCTTGCGTTTCGTGAGCCTGCGAACGAAA
>PBSM01000173.1 GCA_002726245.1 Planctomycetaceae bacterium
CAGGTAATAGCCTGGGGCGTGAGCCCCAGGTAAGGAACAAATAACGAACCAAGCCCCGAAGGGGCGACACTGAGTAGGTTGAATTATGTGACAATGTCGCCCCTCCGGGGCTTTGTGTGTTCAATTGGCATTGGTCCGGGAGTTTACACCCCCGGCTACTACATGCCATCCCTACGGGACTGAAGAAATGTGGGTAAGGACAAGGCTGGAAGCCTATCCCACGTCATCGAGTGAGCTAACCATGAACCAAACGCGACGCGAATTCCTCACGAAGAACGCAATGGGTGTGGGAGGTATGGCCTTAGCCTGCCTCCTGCAGCAAGACAAGCTATTGGCCACGCCCGGCAACATCCCGCGCGGTCCGATCAGCTTCGATACAAAACCGAAGGCAGCTCCTCACGCCTCGCAAGCGACGGCGATGATTTCGCTGTTCATGCACGGCGGACCGTCTCATATGGATCTCACAGATCCAAAGCCTGAGCTGACGAAGTACAACGGCACGGAGTATTCGGAGGATGTCGGCTTCAGCTTCGTGAACCGTGCAACGAAAAGTCTCTTCGGCAGTCCGTTTAAGTTCCACAAACGCGGCGAATGCGGAACAGAGCTGTCCGAATTGCTGCCACACACCGCGAAGATCGTTGACGACATTTGTCTGATCCGCTCGATGCACACCGGTTACAACGGACACGAAGTTTCAATTCGTTACTGGCACGGGGGAATTCCTGCGGTACTCGGTCGGCCAACGCTGGGTGCGTGGTTGACCTATGGCTTGGGGTCAGAAAGCCAGAACCTTCCCGCTTACATGGTGTTGACTGATCCGGGAGGACATCCGGTCGATGGCGTTCATAACTGGACGAATGGTTGGATGCCGCCTTTGTTTCAAGGAACGGTACTACGCCCGAAAGAACCTCGCATTTTCAACCTGCAACCGCCGGCTCATCTCAAGGGCGAACTGCAAAGGCAGAATCTCGCGTTCCTTACGAAGGTGAATCGCAACCACGCACAGCGTTTGCCTGGTGAGAATGATCTTGAAGCACGCATCGCCAGTTACGAGTTGGCTGCTCGGATGCAGACCTCGGCGGCCGAAGCGCTCGACATCTCGGGCGAGACTGAGATAACGCTAAAGCTCTATGGCATCGATCGCGAGGAGAGTCAGGAGTACGGCACGCGTTGTTTGATCGCGCGCCGATTGATCGAACGTGGCGTGCGTTTTGTCCAGTTGTTCCTGAACGGGCAGCCCTGGGACAACCATTCGAACATCCGAGGCAGCTTGGCAGGTGCTTGCCTGCGCACGGATCAGCCCGCGGCAGGACTTGTGCAAGATCTCAAGCAGCGCGGCTTGCTCGATACGACGCTCGTTCATTGGGGTGGCGAGATCGGTCGTCTGCCGGTTGTCGAGAACCATGGGAATCCCACGAATGCTGGGCGCGATCACAACGGTCAAGGCTTCAGTTGTTGGATGGCCGGCGGAGGCGTTCGGCCAGGAATGACGTTCGGCGAGACGGATGAATTCGGTCATCGCGCCGCAGTCGATAAGCTCACGCCGAACGACATCCAAGCGACCGTGCTGCACCTCTTTGGCTTCGACCACTCGCAACTCACTTTCCGCTACAACGCTCGAGAGCAAGTGCTGACCGACGGCCGAGGTTGCCGCGTCGTCAAAGAAATCCTCCAACGCGGCTAGCAGCGCACGAGTACAACTCCGTCCTACTGCATTGGTCTCTACACATCTCTCATCGAGCGTAATCTTCTGCCCCCTCTCCCCCGCCGCGGGGGAGAGGGGGCGTCTTCGGCGGCTGATGTCGGCCGCCAGACCCCCTCTCTAACTCTCTCCCCCACGAAGCGAGGGGGAGAGAGGACAAGAAATGAAGACCACCGAAGAAGTGTAGAGACCAATAGTCCTACTGTCATTCGTCGTCTCATGCAGCCAACGCGCGTTGCTTTCTCGCAACGCCTGCGTTCCAGCCGACCTTATTGGGCATTCGTAGCATATGTTTGTTTAGAGGGCAGTCTGTGGCCTTCGTCTCGCCGTTCATTGGCCTGAGTTCTCAGCCGGCGACGGCCAACTCAGTCCGGACGAGCAGCAAGCGATGCGCAAGATGGCGTCGCAGCTACAGAATCGTAGTCCCGAGCAGCTACAACAGATGCGCGACGCGTTGAAGCGTTTCGATCGGAACGACGACGGGACGTTAGGCCCTCGCGAACGCGACGCCGCGCGCAAAGTGTTCGATCGAACGGATAAGAACGATGATGGAAAGATCGGTCCAAGAGAGCGCGACGCTGCTCGAAGAAAGTTCGATCGCGTCGATCGTAACGACGACCGTGAGATCAGTCGCCGCGAAAAGAACGTTGCACGAGAACTCCGCGACCGAGCAGACAAGAACGATGACGGACACGTTGACCCGCGAGAACGAAATGCAATTCGCCGTTCGACGACGGACACTGACAAAGGGCCATCTGCCCCGCGCCGTGATCCACAGTTACAGCGATCTGGGCAGAACCGACGACGAGCACCAAGCTCCAACAGCGATTCTTCCCGTTCTTCGTCGAGCACGATCGCGATCCGTCGGCGTAGTGGCCAGGGCCCAGCAAGTCGCTCGGGCGGGACAGGGACGCGGCCGATAGGTTCGGCGCGCGCCGCGTTGGAGTGCTGGGATTTCCGTCTGAGACGTGTCGGCCTACCGTAGCAGCGGTAAATCGAACTCGGCGGCTTCCCAGGCGTCGAGGAAGTGATGGTTGCTTTCCAGGAGATCCGAGAGGGATCGCATCGCCTGTGGCGTGAGCCAAAGAACCGATTCGACTTCGTCGTCGTTTGGACTGAGAGGCGCGTCGAAGGGAAGCTTCGCCAACCACCAAGAGAGTTCAACGTTCCAAGGCGTGACGCTTTGCCAAAGTTCTCGCCTCGGCTGGCAGGCAACGCCTAGTTCTTCACGACACTCGCGAACTAACGCAGTTGTCGCATCTTCCCCGACTTCGATGCTACCGCCGGGAAAACAGTATGCTCCAGGGGCGATGACGGATTGCGATCGGCGAATGACAAGCAATCGATCCTCGCGTGGCACGACAGCCACAACCCCACGTGTAGGACGATCGAGTTGGTTCATGAACGCAGACCGTATCTCGAATGGGAACGCCGTGACGGCGAGTCTTTGCTTCAACACGTAGGCTGGAACAAGTCCTCGCAGTTCCGGCACGGCTTTCTTGGGCAATCTGCTGCCGGAGTTCTTGGGCAATCCGCTGCCGGAACTGCGCGGACTTGTTCCAGCCTACCAAAAAGACAATCGCGGAGAGGGGAGTGCTTGACCCGACCGATCGCGACTACTAGCTTAATTGAACGCCACTTGGATCGGTGATAGGGATGTACAAGCTCATGCGAGTACATCGTTTAACCGCAAGCCGGAGGCGTGCGCTTCCTCGCGTCAAGCGCACGCCTTCGGCTTGCGGTTAAACGACCGATTCGTAACCAGTGAGTCGGCTCGCTTCATCTCGAAGTGGCGCGTCCAACTAATCGGCGGTTTGGAACTCTCTCGACCGTCGCGAGGCAGATTCTTATGTCATCTACATCACAGCAGCAGGCACCGACCACCTCATTGAAAGATTCGCTGCGCCACTACTGGGGTTACGACGGATTTCTGCCCTTACAAGAGGAGGCGATGTCGTGCGTGATGGCAGGCGAAGACAGCATTGTCGTTCTGCCGGCGGGTGGCGGCAGGTCGCTCTGTTTTCAAACTCCCGCTGTCTGTTTGGAAGGCATGGCGATCGTTGTGTCGCCGCTGATTTCGTTAATGAAGGCCAAGTCGATACGTTGCGGTCCTGTGGCATTTCCGCTGCGTTTATCAACAGCACGTTGTCCGTTCATGAGAAACACGAGATCGCGGACCAGATCCGGGGTCGCGAATTGAAGCTTGTCTACGTAGCGCCCGAACGGCTCTTATCGGAACAGACGTTGAGCTTCCTCAGCACGTCAGGCATATCGCTGATCGCTATTGACGAGGCTCATTGCATCAGCGCGTGGGGATAAGCGAATTGAGCAAGCCATCGAGCAATTCGGCAACGAACGACTGAAGCCGATTCACGAACATTTGAACGGCGAGGTCGAGTACGGCGAGATCCGTATCGTTGCGGCCTGTTTGAAGAACGGCGAGTGATCATCGTCACCGAACTTCAACTGGGTAGGATCAGGCAGAAGGTTGCGCCTTGACCGTCGGTCGATTTCAGTTCCAACCGACCACCGAGTTGCTTGGCTAACCGTCGGCAAAGTGCGAGGCCAAGTCCAACTCCAGGAGCCGAGTTGGCGGCTTGTACCGCCGATTTCGAGAACGGCTCGAACATTTCCTTCGCCTCGTCGGCGGAAATCCCCGCGCCATGATCGCGAACGCGGAACTCGACCTGACTACCGGTGTTACCGATGTCGATGTGAATCCGTCGATCCCGTGAGCCTGAAGCGTACTTGCAAGCATTATCGACCAGGTTGAACAGAATCTGCTCGACGGCCGATTCGTCGGTCCAGATCGAAAGTTCGGCCGCGTCGGCTGCCACCTTCGCGACCAGAGTCATCTCGGCTTGTCTCGCGCGCTCTTCCAGTCGTCCTGTCGCGTGCGAAACAAGTTCGCCGATCGTAACCTGAACGCGTCTCTTGCCGTCGCGGCCCCGCTCCAAACGTGCGTATGCCAGGACGTTTTCAACAAGGTGCGAGAGCCGATCTGCCTCGACACGTAAAGTATCAAGATAACGGCGGCGCTTCGCTTCGTCGGGCACCATATCCTGCGCAAGCATTTCCGAGTACATCCGGAATGTCGTTAACGGCGTACGTAACTCGTGCGTTACTGCCGAGACGAACGACGCCCGCCGCTCGCTCAGGCTAAGAACTCCGTGTAAGAGCACGCCAGCGGCTACAGCAGCAATCAGCAAACACGCCCAAGCCGTTGCGAGGGCAACACGCATCGCCGACCAGGGGCCCACTCCCAGTTCTGCCGCTGGCACTACGACTTGCACCGGCAGCGTGGCCAGCATGCGTGTCACATCGGTCCGGGCGGTATCCATCACCGGCTCCAGATCAACGCTCGGCAGCAAGTCTGCGACCTCCGCCTTCAAGACGGATTGAATCCGCTCCCAGTTCAGCCAGCATCCTTGGATCACAACACGCTTGTCGATTTGCACGCGTCGCGCCAACAATAACTGCGAGTCAACCCACATCGGTTGACTAACGCCCTCCAAGGCTGGTGTTGATGACGGAGCGATGAGTTGCAGAGTCTGAGCAGCTTTCTGGTTGAGTGCGAAAGACTGCAATGCCTGATCGCGATTGACGAATTCGTTCGCGGCTCGAGCCTGCGCATTGCGACCGGAGGCCGCGCGGCCGGACTGGGGAATTCTCTGCTGCAACTGCTGAACTTGCTCGATATCAACAGCCGAATTCGTGATGTAGTTCATATCCGTTTGAGAGCCGATCTTCGGAAGCGACTCGCTTGGCAAGGAACTTGCCAAGTCGTCATAAGAAATGCGTTCCTGCAATTCAGATAGACGCCCCATCCACTCGGTGAGTTGTGCAGACGCGACGCCGTTTGTGTTGACAACCGACGTGACGTTAGGAGATGGTGATTGCGGCGACGACCACACATCGCCCGGAGCGACTTGGAAGTTGACGAGGACGTATTCGGAGCGATCCGTCAGCAAAGGCGAAAGAAGAATCGACACGTTGGAGCTTCCAGCGATGTTGACTGGATTGACGGCATACTCATAAGCCGAGTGGGGACGTGCTGCCTCGCGGGCCAAGTGCGGCATCAGCTTGACATCCATCCGCCAGAGCGCGGCTCCAACGGCCTCGTCTAGCTCCGCCCGACGTTGGGCCATCAACTCCGCCCGCTCCAACTCGATAGCCTTCAGGCTCAGCCAACTCATTGCTCCCAATACAACGAGCACGGCGACAACGTACACCGCCCAATAGTGTTTTGGTTGCTTCACTTCTTGACCCAAACTGAAAACGCGAGCGAGAAAGGGAACTGGTTCCGTGCTGGCAAAGGCCGGAAATGTCGGTCAACGGTAATAGTACCGTGCCTGTCCCCTTTCCTCGCGGGCCACGTCGAACCCCACTGGTCCGTCGCGAAAGTGGGACAGGCACGAAAGCAGCGAATCACTCGTTCTCTAGTGGTAAGTCGATCGCGCTGCTTTGGAGCCAGTCCCATTTTCACGACTCCCTTTTCAGTTCGACGCCGGTGCGTTCGTAAACATGTAGCCCTTACCTCGTACGGTCAGCACAATGCTCGGCTCAGTCGAATCATCGCGCAGTTTTTCCCGGAGACGGGCAACGTGCATGTCGATCGTTCGAGTGCTCGCTCCGCGCGGGCTGATCCGCCAGACGTTCGATAGTAACTCGTTACGGTCGATCGCGCGCCCCGCGTTGATCACCAGATAACGCAAGAGTTCTACTTCTCGCTCCGACAGTTCCGCGCGTGAGCCGTCCTCGAACGTCAGTTCGCGGCGCGCGAAGTCTGCCACGCCACCCGGAAAGCTCGCCTCGTCGAGATCGCTCGGCCGTTCAGGTGTTCGCCGCAGGACCGCTTCTACTCGGGCCAGCAATTCCTTCACGCTGAACGGTTTGAAAACGTAGTCGTCGGCTCCAAGTCGCAAACCCTGAACCCGATCGTTTTCCTCGCCTCGGGCGGAAAGGATGATGACGGGAACTGTGGGGCGAACGACTCGGACTTCGCGCAGAATCTGCAGGCCTCCTTTGCCCGGTAGAATGAGATCCAAGAGCAGCAGGTCGTAATCGCTGCGAATCGCCTGCTCCAAACCTTCTTCGCCATCTGCTGCTTCGATCGTCGAATAGCCCGCGAAATCGAGCGCATCGACGATTCCACGCCGAATCGCAGCGTCGTCTTCAATCGTTAGGATGTGTCGAGTCGTCGGCATCTGGCTATTGGCTGAACGGATCAATCGGACATCGTCATTCTATGAGTGAGCTTTACGGATTGTGGCGAGCTCTGCCTCCTATAGTGTAACACTGGGTGTTCGGCTCTTCGGTAAACTGTTTGTAACAGGCACCTACGTTCAAGAATTAACATATGGCATGTCCATCTTTCGTCATCCATATTCTCTCAAAACGACCGGTCAAGAGTGCGATGAAAAATGGCTGACGAAAGATCGGACCTTTGCCTTGCCCCAAGCCCAGCGTACACTGGCTCTTCTGTTCCCGCGGCCTTCGTAAAGTGGACCGGATTGCTTTCAGACGGCACCCACATACCCCTTACGCACTCGACATTCTGATGGATCTCGCGCTGATCGGCTCCAACGACGATTCTTTGCGGCTGGCCAAAGCCATTGCGGCGACCGGCGAACACACCATCCGGCGTGTGCTGGATGCCGACCACCATCGCAACGAACTCTTCGATATCGCTCCGGGCGCTACCTGGGATGACGACTGGGAAACGCTGCTGGTCGAAGGCGAAGTCGATGCGGTCGTTGCAGCTTCACATTCCGATGTCCCTCGGCTCGAGGATCAGCTACGAAAGCTGACACAAGCCGGAGTGCCATTGATCGTCACGCATCCGCTTCACGATTCGTTGTTCGCCTACGAGTTGGAGATGATTCGCGAGGATGTTGGCGGCACGATTATTCCGTACTTCGCGGGAATTATGCATCCTGCCTGGAGTTACTGCGCAGAGTTCCTGCAAGTTGACAAGGCATCTGCGATCGGACCACCAGAGCAGGTCCTCTTTGAGCGGCATCTGGAAGATCGAGATCGCGGTGCCGTTCTGGCGACACTTTCACATGATCTAACGACGTTGCGACATCTCATCGGCGACATCACGAGCATTAATGCCGTCGGCGGCGCGACCGACGAGACTGCGTATGCGAACCTGTGCGTGAATCTTGTCGGCAACTCGGGCAGCACGGCGCGGTGGTCTGTCTCAGGTGCAGATGGTGAATGTGTAGGCAACGTCACGCTGATTGGAGCCGACGGAAAGTCGATCCTCACGATGACCAACGGCGACAGTTCTGCTCAGTGGAATCAGCAGACGAACAGTGACGAACGCAAGGAGAATAAGTTTGACCTGCAAGACGAATTTGCCTGTCTAATCGACCAGCTTGAGTGTTCGGTGGCTTCACGTGGAACGGAAAGCGACTGGGAAGGCATCTGCCATGACCTCGAGGTCGTCGAACAAACGGAGCGCAGCCTCAAAAGAAAACGCACGATCGAGCTGCGCCGCGATTCGCAAACGGAAGAGGGTACCTTCAAGGGGCTCATGTCGGCTGGCAGTTGCCTCATGCTGCTTCTCGTTCTATTCGGATTCTTCGTCTTCGCCGTGGTCGAAGGTTTTCGGATGCCAGTGATTGATTACGACGCGCTCCGGGAACAGAGCCAGCCGGCTCCCCGAGCCAACCTCTTTCTGCGACTTTGGCCCGTCTATCCGCTCGCGGCTTTTCTGCTGATGCAATTGCTGCTGTTCGTTGCCAAGCAGCCGAAAAAGCAAAACGGCGGTCAGCCAAGGTGAGTTTACGCAGATTGGGTCGATTTGTCCGATTGCGTAAAGTTTGCGGACGACAGCGCCGATTAGAAGGAGCAACACAATTCTGTGACCAGTCCGGTGCTAGCATGTTTTCAGGCAATCTTACAGTACGACTTGCTGCCCTTAGTAGCTTGGCCTGCACCACGCTTGTTGCTGGCTGCGCAGCGCCGATCATTCGTTCACAGCGGCTGCCGATCGAACAACACGCGCCGCACGATCACGCGGGACCACACGATTGTCTGTCTTGTGAGGGCCGACAAAGGCTCCGCGATGTCGTGCACGGGGCTCTGCCCTACGTCGCCGGCCCGTTCCTGCACCATCAGCCGCCAACTCAGTACGCTGCCCAGCCGGCGACGATTCAATCGCCGCACTCGAAGTTTCATCAGGTGCAAACGCGGCCGGTCTTCGAGCCGCGTCACGCCTATTCCCCACCGAGACCGATTGGCGTACATCTCGTTCCGGTTCCCGATCATTCCTTTGGTTCGAGCCCACACGCGCCGGCCACGATCTTTCCGGACATTGGCTTGCCGCCGAGCGCAGAAGAACTACCGTTGACGCTGCTGTCCGACGACGATGACACGATGCCGCTCGCTCCGCCCAATAAAAAGCGTAACGGCACGAACGCATTGCAAACCGTGTGAACGGCGCGGTGATCCATCATGCCCGAGAAGAACCAGTCGTTCACCAGCGATCTCTACAACTTTCTTCGCGGACTCTGTATGGGTTGCGCGGACGTAGTGCCAGGCGTTTCTGGAGGCACTGTCGCGCTAATCCTCGGCATCTATGAGCGATTTGTCACCGCGATCAGCCACGTCGATGGTTCACTCCTTTCGTTGGTGCGCGAACGCGAATGGAAGAAACTCGTTGAGCATCTTGATTTGCGATTTCTAGTGGCGCTCGGAAGTGGAATCGTGAGCGGCGTTGTTGCCACGAGCTTGCTGATCTATCAATTGCTTGAGGTTCCAGCGGCTCGCGCTGTCACCTTCGGCGTGTTCTCGGGAATGATTCTCGCATCTGCGATCCTAGTGGCTCGCTTGATCCGGCGGGCGACACAACTGCATGCAACGCGTTGCATCTGTGTTGGCATCATCGGCGCCGCGTTCGCGTATTGGGTGAGCACGCTGCAACCAAACGATGCGGCATCTGAGTTGAGCCACTTCTACACGTTCGTGTGCGGCTCGATCGCTATCTGCGCCATGGTGTTGCCCGGCATCAGCGGTGCTCTACTGCTGTTAGTACTCGGCATTTACGGCCATCTCACCGAAGTCCCACACAACCTGCTTCACGGCGAGCACGTCACGGAGAGCATCGTTACGACGATTGTGTTTGGAGCCGGCTGCCTGATCAGCCTGATTCTCTTCAGTAAGGTTCTGCGGTGGTTGCTGTCGAGCCATCACGCCACAACCATGGCATTGCTTTGCGGGTTCATGGTGGGTGCATTGCGAAAGCTCTGGCCGTTCCAAGACGACCAGACACTCGCGAAGCCGTTCAAAGAGAAGGTCTTCGAGGCATATCTGCCCACAACTGTCAGCGAAGCGGTTGCGCCCATCATCGCGATACTCCTAGCTGCCGCATTCGTCTTCGCCGTGCACTACCTCGCACAACGGAACCACGACAGTTTGGTTCAACGAGAAGAACAATCTTGAAAGAGCCTATGGGCTCGGGTGTAGCAAGTGGAAGCCGGTCGCTTCTTGGTAGGCGTGGGCAATTGCGAGAAGATTTGTCTCGCCGTATAGCTTGCCCGTGAAAGTGATCGAGGGCGGTGACTTTTTCTCTTCTGGTTCTGTAATGCCGTTCGGCAACACGACCGACGGATGTCCTGTGAGGTTCGTGATCGCCAAATCGCTACCACCAACATACGCGTCGATGCCCTCCATTAACTCTTCCATCTGCCGCATCAAAATCGTTCGCAGGCGATTCGCGCGGAGGTACTCGACGGCCGGAACGAACTGGCTCTTTCGCAAAGGAGTCGGCCAGCGATAGAGACCATCCAAGTTGTCGTTGCGAACAAGTTCATCAAAGACCGTCGCGGCTTCTGTATTCAGGATGATCGTCATGGCATTCACTGGCAGTTCGTTTGGCAATTCGATCGCCACGAGTTCGACGCCAATTTCTTTCAAGGCCTTCAACTCGGCCGCATCCTCCTCGCCAAAGTAACCGACTCGCATCGATTCGAGTTTCCGCGGTGGAGGCCAGTTGAACGGGCGATCGATCGTGGTCGCATCTCGCGGATCGTGGCCGTGAATGGCACCCAAGACGAGCGCACAATCTTCGAGCGAACGGCAGATCGGGCCAATCTTGTCCATTGACCAGGCGAGTGTCATGCATCCGTGACGACTGACGCGGCCGAACGTTGGCCGCAGGCCGGAACAACCGCAGCGACGGCAAGGCGACACAATGCTACCAAGCGTTTCGCTACCGAGGCTGAAGCCGACCAGTCCGGCCGCCGTCGCCGAAGCCGATCCGGCAGACGATCCGCTGGCACCCTGCTCGGTGTTCCACGGGTTGAGCGTCTTGCCACCATACCATTCGTCTGCCCACGCGAGATTGCCCAACGAGAGTTTGGCAATTAAGACAGCTCCGGCGTCGTCAAGCCTCTCCGCGACATGCGCTTTGTAGTCGAACTGTTGATCCTTGAACTGCGGCGCGCCCCAAGTTGTCTTATAGCCAGGATACGCAATTAGATCCTTGGCACCCCACGGAATGCCATGCAATGGCCCGCGATACTTGCCTTTAGCAATCTCTTCGTCTGCTTGCTTCGCCTGCTTCAGAGCAAGGTCTTCGGTAAACGTGACGACACAGTTCAAGATCTCGTTGTATTTGTGAAGCCGATCGAGATACATCTTCGTTAACTCGGATGATGAGATCTGTTTCGTTCGAATCAGCGCTGCGAGCGTGGCAACCGGGAGAAACGCCAGCTCTTCGTCGGAGTCCGGCTTGAGAAGCGGAGCCGCGGGCGGAAGCGTTACGCTTCCGCGTCCCGCCGTCTCGTCATCTCCGTGGCGCCGGATCGGCTGAAACAGCAGAGCCGGAGGAACGTCGTAGCCGATGTCCACGGCTCGCATCGCTTCGAAGGAAGAGACCGTTCGCAGCATCGCCTCGGCCGCCTTCTCGCGATCCTCCTCGCTCAGTTCAATCCCCGCGATCCACTCCGCTTGCTGGATCATCTCGGCCGTGACGGCACTTGCCTCAGCAGCTTGTGCCACGAGTGCTCGCTGAAAAGCAAGCGTTCCAACGCCAACCAGACTCAGTACTCGCAGCGCCTTGCGTCGGTCGATGAATTGAGGCTCGGAGTCATTCATAGCTTTCTCGCGCAACGGAATCGTTATTGCGAGTGTATTTGACGAGCCGGACTGATGCAAAGGAGCCGCGACGCGCCAGTTGTTCACTACTTCGTCTTGCGATGCTGCGTGATCAAGGCGTGCATGACGTCGCTGCGACGAACGACGCCGAGCAACTCGTGTGGCTCGTCACGAGTCACGACTGGAATGCAATCGTCAGTCTCGGCTTGAAACAACTCGAAGGCATGTGTTGCCGGCTCGTCGAGATACAAAAAAGCATCGGTGTCGGTTGCCAAGTCCTCGGCGCGGACGAGTTGTGTGACGGAGCTATCGAACATCGCATTGCTCAACAATGGATAACGAATCACGCCTACAACCCGCATTCGTTCATCGACAACAGGATACGTGTTGTCGTGGCTGTGTTCGATGTGATTGATGACGGATTCGAAGTTGGCGGACTGGGGGATTCCCTTGGTTTTCCGAAGCAAATCACTAACTTTGACGTTGCTCGTCGTTGAAGTCATTGGAGCGGATCGGCCGAGCGCAGCTCGAAACCGATCGACGAGTGAACGGACCTGTTCGAGCGGTGTGCTACTCGTGTGGCGAATTGCTTGAGACAGAGGCACTTCACCGGTGCGTAGCAGCGACTGACGAATAAACAGCGGACCGATGATCTCGAATACAACCACCGATCCCAGGATGATGTCTTGGATTGGCTTGCCGAGCACCGGATCACGATGCACGGCGATTGTAGCCAACGCAATCGCGGCACCAGCCTGTGCGAACAGGCAACTCCCAAGCCAATGACGAACTTCTAATGGCTGCCGAGTCGCTCGCGCCGCGGCATGGACGCCGAGCCACTTGCCTGCGATTCGACAGACGACGTAGATAGCTCCGATCTTGCCAGCCGCGAAAAATGCGTTGACATCCAGTTCCGTGCCGTGAACGGCGAAGAACACCACCGCTAACAGGCCGGACAAATGGTCCAACTCGTCAACGATCTTCCCCGTCGTGTCTGACGTGTTTGCAACTGTAATTCCCATCACAAGAAACGTCAGCATGTAAGGGATATCGAACGTTTCGCATACGCCCAGTAGGAATGTCGCCGCGGCGACGAGCAACACGAGCCAGCGTGTCAACTTCAACAAGCCGCATCCGTAACTGACAATCAACCCGCCCGCGACACCCAGCGCCATCGAACCGGCAATGTTCTGTAAGAGGAGGCCGAGTTGATGTTCAAGCGGAACTTGCAACTTTCCCTGCACGAGATGAATGGCGAGAAAGGCCAACTCAAAGATGACGATGCACGCGAAGTTATTCATCGCGACGAGAAAGCCCGTACTCTCGGTAACGGGGCCTTCCGATCGAAACTCCTTCAGGACAAGAATTGTGGTGGCTGGTGCTGTCGCGACTGCGAGGCAACCGAGTAACAGGGCTATGCTGCCGGAATACCCGAATGCCAGGAGGCCAACTGTTACGAAGCCACAAGTCGCCACAATATCGCCGATCGAGAGCGCGAGGCAATGGGCGGCGATCCGACGTACCTTGGTGAACGTGAACTCACAGCCAAGGTTGAACAAGACGACAGACATCGCCAGATTCAACACCGGCTCAAACAGCTCGATGTGTCCTTCGGGAATCCAGTTCAACACACTCGGACCAACTAGCAACCCGACCAACAGATAGGCGGTCACCTTGGGGAGATGCAGCAGATCAGCAAAGACATCCGCCGCGAGGCAAACGCCAAGCAACAGCCCAAGAGTGCTTGCGATATGCAGATCAAGATCACCCATGAAGTCACCGAAGTGCGTCGCGCATAGCGGCGCGATGCACTGATCACGCCCATGGAGGCAGAGTTCTATCGCCAAAGATGCGACTGGGGAATGCCGAATTGCCCAGTCTCTCTGTCAGAATCACTAACAGAGGGCGGTTCAGATGGCCAGGCCCCCGACTACTACCCAGTCGAGACAGGCGGAGAGGACAAGCCAAGCTCGGCGCGACTGACGTACCACGGGTAGCCGCGTTCGACTTGCTCGACCTTGGGGGGCTCGCCGCAAACGCTCGGGAGAATCGTGCGAGGATCGATCGAACCCGCTGGGAAGTGGTTCATGTTCAGCGACGAATCTTCGTCTTTGAGGTAGAAGATGCGACGCGTGTAGCGCTGCGTTTCAGGATCGATGGGGGCATCGTCGGTCAGTTTGGCATAGCCGAGAACTATCAAGTCGCCACTGAGGACCAACGCTCCTCGGCGGCTCTTCGCGGTCTTGATGAAAGCAACGCGAACGAAATCAAGACCGTCGAGCGATTGTCGCCAGACGATGCTCTTTTCGTACGAGACCGGGTCGTTGGGAGTCCAGCGGCGGAGCACTGAATCGTCGAGGATGCGGAGGATTTCCATTCCGCCATCTGATCGGGGAAGCGTTCGTGTCTTGAGCATTCGAGTTATTCCTGTGAGCGTGATGCCAGAGCGCCCGACGATACTAACCTCCGTCAGCGGCCAAGCTATCGTCATTGAGACGTTATGCCGAAGCGGCGAGTTCCCTTTGCCGGTAGCGTTTTTCAAGGTGGGTCGCCATTGACAAAGAAGAGACCAAACCGCCTGATTGTTCCCTCCGCGCCGAGTCAACGGCAAATGGCGTCATCTCTCCACACTAGTTAAGACCAATGCTGATTTCCACTTAGAACAACCGAATCGTGACGTTGACGCAAAAAAATGGGAACACTATAATTCCGCTCCCGTGCTACGGATGGCACAATGCCACTGGCCCAGAACCGGCGGCAAGGAGGTCCTACTGCAGCGATCCCCGTTGGCGGGACTCCAAGAAAGTTAGGACGCAGGCGGTAGGAAGAACTGGGAAGTGACACTCCGGTAATGTAGCGCTCACGCTCCGCGTGAGGAAAAGCGGCGTGTCGATTGGCGGTTGTAGAATCAACTGCCTTCGCCACACAACGACTTTCCTGATACCGCTTTCATCACGCGGAGCGTGATGGCTACTGTGCACCCAAGGAGTCGATGTGCCCTTCGAACAGAACGACGACGCGAAAGAACGCGTGCGACAGGCCGTCGATATCGTCGATCTGATCAGTACCTACATCCCGCTGCGCCGTGCGGGCGCGGGCTTCTCCGGCATCTGCCCGTGGCACGACGACAGCAAGCCAAGCTTGCACGTCAATCAGGCCCGACAGTCCTGGAAGTGTTGGGTGTGTAACATCGGCGGTGATGTCTTCAGCTTCGTCATGCAGCGCGAAGGTATCAACTTCCGTGAAGCACTCGAAATGCTCGCGGATCGCGCCGGCATTGTGTTGCAACAAGCTGGTCCGCAACAACGTGTACAGCCTGGTAGTCCGAACGACAAGAAGACGCTGTACGCTGCCTGCGCGTGGGCTGAGCAACAGTTTCGTGATTGTCTTTGGAAGTCGCACGAGGCGGAAGTCGCTCGACGGTACTTTGCCGACCGCTGCGTGAACGACGAGACGCTCAAGGGCTTTCATCTCGGCTTCTCGCCGAACGGTTGGCAGTGGTTGCTCGATCGATCGCGCTCGACGCAGTATTCACCCGCCGTGCTGGAAGCCGCGGGGTTGTTAGGCAAAGGCCAAAGCGGCAAATACTACGACCGATTCAAAGGCCGAGTGATCTTCCCGATCCGCGATCCGCAAAGCCGACCAATTGCGTTTGGCGGCCGAATCCTCCCCGAGTTTGCTGACGAGCGTGCGGCGAAGTACGTCAATTCGCCTGAGACACGACTGTACTCGAAGAGCGAGCAACTCTACGCACTCGATCTGGCGCGCGATCCGATCCACAAGACAAAGAACGTCGTTGTCGTGGAAGGTTACACCGACGTCAACATGGCGCATCAATTCGGCTTGAAGAACGTCGTGGCTTGCTGTGGCACAGCACTTGGCGAGCGACACATTCGTCTGCTGAAGCGCTACGCCGATTCGATCACGCTGCTGCTCGATGGCGATGAAGCAGGCCAGCGACGGACGAATGACATCCTCGAACTGTTCGTCGCGAGCGAGATGGACCTTCGCATTCTGACGCTGCCAGAGGGACTTGACCCTTGCGACTTCTTGTTGCAACGCGGCGCGGATGAGATGCGCAGCTTGCTCGATGGCGCGCTCGACGCGTTCGAGCACGCCATCGAAACTCGAACGCGCGGTATTGATCTACTTCGCGACACGCACCGCGCGAATCAAGCTCTCGAACAATTGCTGGTGATCATCTCCAAAGCACCGAAGTTGACGACTACAACGTCGTCGTCGCGAGTCATACGGGAGCGACAGATCATTGCGAGGCTTGCTCGCGAGTTCCGACTCGAAGATTCAGTGCTGCGAACGCGAATCGTCGAACTGCGGAGGGCAACTCCGATACGGCGACCTCAAGGAGAGCCGGTTGTCACGCGAAGCATCTGTCCAAAGGACCTCGATCCTTGCGATGCAGAATTACTTGAACTTCTGACGCAACATCCTGAACTAGCCGCAACTGTGCTGGCAGAGATTACGGCGTCGGAGTTGACTAACGATTCCACTCGGGTGATCTATCAAAAATACGAAGTCGTCCTCAAAAAGGGCGAACCTGTTGAATTCACGCGCATCCTGACCGAGCTGGAAGATCCTCACCTAAAGAGTCTGCTAGTCTCGCTCGACGAGCAAGCGACTGAAAAAGAACTCCATGCTCAGGAGGATGCATCGGCCAGGCTGGGTCGCTTGATCGACCACATCCGCCTGCGTCGTGAAGACTCGGAGCGTCAAGCCTCGATGGCCGCGCTCGAACAACAACACCTCGGAGAAAAGGAGGAGTTAGACCTGCTGGATCAGCTTGTTGACCAGCAACGCAAGCGGCAAGGTATCGAAGCGCCCACGGACGGGTAGCTGCCATTGCCGCGTCGGTTCCTAGAGGGCATGAAGCCCAGGGGAAAGACATGGAATACCAAGAGAAGGAACTGCACGAACTTGTCGCCAAGGGCAAAGCTCAGGGTTATCTCACTTACGACGAGGTCAATTCATATCTGCCCGACGAAGACGTCTCGCCCGAGAAGCTAGACAACCTACTCGTCGCTCTCGAGGACATGGGCGTCGAGTTGGTCGATGAGGCTCCCGAAGACGACTTCGACGAGCAGAAAGCCGCCAAGGCTCTGTCGGCCGAAGAGCTTCAAAAGAAAGAAGCCGAAGAGCCCTCGTTGCTCGCGGCGGCTGATCTCCCCAAGCTGAGTGACGATCCGATTCGGATGTACTTGAGTCAGATGGCGGTCGTCCCGCTGCTGGCACGCGAGGAGGAGATCTCGCTGGCAAAGAAAATCGAGCTGACACGGAAACAGTTTCGTCGCACGCTGCTCAGTTGCGATTATGCGATGCGGAAGACGGTCGAGACGCTAACGAAGGTCTTCAAAGGCGAGTTGCCTTTCGACCGGACGATCAAGGTGTCGCTGACGGAGCAGCTCACGAAGGAGCAGATTCTGGCTCGCATGCCGCATAACCTGAAGACGCTCGAGCGCCTGCTGGAGCAGAATAAACGCGACTTTGCCCGACTGATTCGCAAGTCGATAACGTCTGAGGAAGCGAAGGCGATTCGCCGAAGCTTCATACGCCGACGAAAGAAGTGCCTGCAACTCGTCGAAGAGCTGAGCCTGAGGACTCGCCGGGTGCAGCCTCTGATGAAGGAATGTGAGCAGTTCGCGGATCGGATGCTCATCATTCGACAGCGGCTGGCGGAAATCGGCGACTACCCAATGTTTCGCGATGAATGCGGCAATTTGAAGCGAGAGCTGCGCGACTTGATGATGACCACCCAGGAGGGCCCGCGCGGCTTGAAGGGGCGTTGTGAGGAAGTGCGAAGGCACTTCTACGATTACGAAGCCGTCAAACGGCAGCTTTCGAGCGGCAATTTGCGGCTTGTTGTATCGATCGCGAAAAAGTACCGCAATCGGGGGCTCAGCTTCTTGGATCTCATCCAGGAGGGGAATACGGGCCTGATGCGGGCGGTCGATAAATACGAGTATCGCCGGGGATTTAAGTTCTCGACCTATGCGACGTGGTGGATTCGCCAAGCGATCACGCGAGCGATCGCCGATCAGGCTCGAACGATCCGAATTCCGGTGCATATGATTGACGTATTGTCCAAGTTGCGCAATATTCAGAAGCAGTTGCAGCAGGAGAAGCGTCGCGATCCAACCACCGAAGAGATCGCCAATCGAGCTGGGATCAGCTTGGATGAGGCGAAGCGGATCTTAGACATAGGCCGGCATCCGGTTAGTCTGGATCGGCCGGTTGGCGAGGGCGACGACTGCAGCTTCGGTGAGTTCATCGAAGATAGTTCGTCAGACAATCCCGTCAAGAACGCAAGTAATGGCATTCTGCGTGACAAGATCGAAGGCATCCTCAAGACGCTCACGTATCGTGAGCGTGAGATCGTGCGGCTGCGATACGGGTTGGGCGACGGCTACATCTATACACTGGAGGAGGTGGGCCGGATCTTCAAGGTTACGCGAGAACGCGTGCGGCAGATCGAAGCCAAAGCCCTTCGCAAGCTGCAGCATCCCGTGCGAAGCCAACAGCTCGAAGGCTTTATGCGGAGCATGGCCGGCTAAAGCTTCTGCTGGCCACCGCGGCCGGTGTAAGCTCTGCTCGCAACCTGCCGCATCGCACTCGGAAACGGAACGAACCGCTGGTCTTTGGAGCAGCGGTTTTTTTGTTGATGTGCGCGGACTTGGTCCCCTCTCCCTTTGGGAGAGGGTTAGGGAGAGGGCGACCGCCGAATCCGCCTTCCCACACTCGGTTTCTTTGTCCGTCAAGTCTCCTCACGTCAGTCCCTTACCGCAGCCCTCTCCCAAGGGACAGGGAGCCAGAAATAACTAACAAACTAAAGGCATGGCTCATGAGTGTTACAGCAGATGCGTTGAGAGAGTTACACCAGATTCATAAGCAGCTCACCGACCTCCGAGGGCGACTGGACCGCGGTCCCAAACAGATTGCAGGTTCCGAATCGACGGTCCGCCGTATGCAAATGGAAGTCGAGCAAATCAAGGAGGCATACCAGAAAGCGCGCGTTTCGTGCGATGGCAAGCAACTTCAACTGAAGGGGCGCGAAGATAAGATCGACGATTTGCAGAACAAGTTGAACTTGGCCGCGAGTAACAAAGAATATCAAGCGCTAAATGATCAGATTGCCGCCGACAAGCAAGCGAACCTCGTGCTTCAAGATGAGATCCTCGAAGGCATGGAGAAGATCGACGAGTTGGAGGCGAAGCTAAAGGCGGCTGCGGCGAGCTTGGCGAAGTCGACGGAAGAAGGGGCGAAAGTCAAACAGCGTGTCGAAGGCGAGCATGCGGGATTGGAGTCAGAACTTGGCCGCGTGCAAGCCGAACTGAAAGTTGCCGAGGCGAACCTGCCCGTTGATATAAAAGGTAACTACGACCGTGTCGCGAAGGTTCGTGGCGAGGAAGCGCTCGCCGAAGTCGATGGCAAAGTCTGCGGCGGCTGCTACCAGATGCTGACGTCCAACATGATGAACGAGTTGTATATGTCCAGGCCGGTATTCTGCAAAAGCTGCGGCGCTCTGCTCTATCTTCCGGAAGGCCGCGTCGTGGATGATGGCGATTAGCACGCACACTCGCGACAAGTGCCGCTCGGACATTGGTATCTGCTTGCTCACAAGAAGCCAAACTATGGAATCGATGGACGGATTTGTGCGGGCCGAGAGGGGTGCAGGAACGGGCTCGTTTTTTTAGGCGGCGATGGTTGAGGTTGTGGGGGCGTTGGGATGGAACGGGTGGCCGGG
>PBSM01000174.1 GCA_002726245.1 Planctomycetaceae bacterium
GGTGCGGAGTGATCTCATAACAATCACACCATCGCGGAGGGCAGCGTTTTTGCTAATACCAATTATGCGCGCAATTCAAAACTTCCCATAAAGTGAAGGACCGATAGCAGAGCCGACCCACGGATGGTTCCCCCGCCCTATCCGTGGGCTTCACCAACTGCCCAGGAAATTCCGTTTCAATTTGACGCAAAACAAACCGCACCGCTTGACCGCCTCCGCCTCATTTATTACCAAACAGTGGTACGAAGGGCCGGGAGAGCCGGTGGGTTGGTTCGGCAGGATTTGCAACGAGGGAAGTTACGGTGACTGTTCTCCATAGTGGAACCACGCTGAAATTCTCAAACAACTGGGACGCCGTGTTTGACGACAGTAAAGCCAAGAAGAAGACGTCCAAAAAGAACACAGCAAAGAAGTCTACTAAGAAGACGGCGAGCGTGAAGAAATCCGCCGCGAAGAAGAAGGCTGCTGTGAAGAAGAAAGCGTCGCCGGAGAAAAAAGGATCGACGCCAAAAAGGACGGCGAAGAGGAAGGCTAGAAAGAAATCGACGTTGTCCCAAAAGGCGTTGTTCTAATTGTTGTTGGAGTCCCGGCTTTGGCCGGTCTTCCTGTGTTCTTCTCGACGGAGACCGCCTAAAGGCGGGACTCCAACGTAACCACGAAGGAGGTCGCAGAATGAAGATTCACCTTCGTTACTGCTCGTCTTGAAACTACGAACCAAAGGCCGTCAGTTTGGCGTCCAAAGTTCTCACCGAATACAAACAACAGCTCGAAGGCCTGGAGTTACAACCGTCGAGCGGCGGGTGCTTCGAGCTAACAGTCGATGGTGACCTGATCTACTCGAAACTCGAAACTGGAGAGTTCCCGGACGAAGACGCGATGGTCGCCGAAGTTGGGAAGAGAGTGTAGGTCGTAGAGCACGCGCCTCGCGTGCTTTCAGACCATCACCGCGAGCACACGAGCCACGTGCTCTTCTACGGACAGGTCTCACGGCGCGCGTGCAGAAACTCCCATCAGGCGAACTTGCAATAAACCGTTCTCCCAGCGACGAAACCGGCAAAGACAGCAACAGCATTCGCAGAATTGCCAAGCATCGACGCGTGTTCACTTCGAATGAAGGATGCCGAGAGGAATGCCACGAAACAAGCCACGACTATAAACGTCAGCATGGCGGCTGCGCCAGCTAGGATCTTCCGCATTAGTCTAGCAGTCTTGTAGGAAGTTAGGCCAGAATCTCATCCACGACCCGACCATAGACGTCTGTCAAACGGAAATCGCGGCCTGCGTAACGATAGGTCAAGCGTGTGTGTTCAAGACCGAGCAGATGCAGCATCGTGGCATGTAGGTCATGGAAGCCCATCTTGTTCTCGACGGCTGTGATTCCGTATTCGTCGGTCATACCGACCCGCTGGCCGCCTTTCGTTCCGCCGCCAGCCGTCCATGTACTGAAGCCTGTCGCGTTGTGATCGCGCCCGTCAGCCTTCTTGGCATGTGGTGTCCGGCCAAACTCACCGCCCCAAACGATGAGCGTGTCTTTCAACATACCGCGACGCTTCAGATCGCTTAGGAGTGCGGCGATTGGCTGATCCGTCGCGCCACAGTTTGCAGTCAGTTTCGCTTTCAAGCCGCCGTGCTGATCCCAATTCGCGTGACAGAGCTCAATGTAGCGAACGCCAGCTTCCGCGAAACGTCTGGCCAACAAACACTGCCGACCGAAGTTGTCGGTTTGTTTGCTGCCGACGCCGTAGAGGTCGAGCGTCTCCTGCGACTCGTTCGAGACATCCATCAACTGCGGCATAGCACTCTGCATTCGGAACGCGAGTTCATACGATTCGATCACACCCTCCAGCTCGGGGCTGACTTCCTTTTCCGCGAGCAAGTCGCGGTTCAAGTCCTGCACCAGGTTCAACTGCTGACGCTGCAACTCGGTCGAGAAACGACTGTTTGCGATGTTCCCGATCTTCGCTCGATCAAGTGGCTGATTAACCTGGCCAATCGCCGTGCCTTGGTAAATCGCGGGAAGAAATGCACTGCCGTAGTTTTGCGCGCCGCCGACGCGCGATTCGGGATTGAGCGTGATGAAGCCCGGCAGATTTTGATTCTCAGTGCCAAGCCCGTACAAGGTCCAAGCGCCAACGGAAGGCCGTACGAAACGAAAGCTGCCAGTATGCAGCTTCAAATACGCTTGCGGATGGTTCGGGACCTCGCCTTGCATGCCGTTAATCAGGCAGAGATCATCCGCGTGCTTCGCCAGATGCGGAAAGAGATTGGAGATGGGCAATCCGCTTTCGCCATGTTGCTCGAACTTCCAAGGCGATTGCATCAGCTTGCGAGCTTTCTGCTGCGGCGCGGGCTTGCCGTTGTCTTTCGCGAGGTCGGGCTTGCAGTCAAACGTATCGACATGCGACGGCCCGCCTCGCATGCAAAGGAAGATCACGCGTTTCGCGCGCGGTTCGTGATGCGTGGCCTTCGGCGTCAGCGGGTTTTGGAAGTCGGCCGAGGCCTCCGTGGACATGCCAGCGAAGGCCGCGTAGCCGAAGCCGCACGAGAGAGTTCTAAGTGCGTCGCGGCGAGTAAAGGCGATGGTCATGTTCGGTCCTCTGTTGTTGCTTCGTTTAACCGCAAGCCGGAGGCGTGCGCTCTTGAGAACTCACGAAAGCGCACGCCTCCAGCTTGCGGCTAAACGACTACTCTACATATCGAAACTCGGCCGAGCCGAACAGCGCCTGGCAGAAGCCCGACAACGCATGTTGACGCGCTTCGTCGGACTTCCCATCCGCTTGCACAAGCTGCTCGGTCGTTGTTTGAATGAATGCCAAGCCTCGCTCAACCTCAGAGCCCTTCGCCGGGCGCGTCAAAATCGTACAAAATACCATGTCGATGCGACCCGTGTCGTCAAGATCTTCGTTCGCAAGCAAGCTCTCCGCTAACAGATCCGACTGCTCCATCACGAATTCACTGTTCATGAAGTATAGCGCCTGCGTCGGAACCGTTGTCACTGGCCGCTCACCGACCAGCATGCTTGGTTCAGCAAAATCGAACAGTCGCAAGGCTTCGGGAACAGCATTGCGGACGATCGGCAGATAAACGCTGCGGTGGTTATCGTCCACGGATAGTTGATCGATCGAAACTCCGCGGCCGAATTCGCCGCTCAACTTCGAAACCGGCGAACCCTTGCTGGGCGTGGGGTCGAGCTTGCCGCTAGCCAACAGCATTGCATCGCGCAGGGCCTCCGCATCGACTCGTTGCGGGCTGTGCCGCCATAACAGAAAGTTGTCCGGATCTTGCTGATAGTTGTCAGCGTTGTACTCGCCACTCAGTTGATAAGTGCGGGTAAGAACGAGTTCGCGAATGAGCCTCTTGACCGACCAGCCTTGGTCGGCGAAACGTGTCGCCACGTGATCCAGCAGTTCGGGATGCGTCGGCGGTTCGCCAGTCGATCCGAAGTTATCGATGCTCCTCACCAAACCGTAGCCGAACAAGTGATGCCAGACGCGGTTCACGAGCACACGACTTGTCAGCGAATTGTCGCGGCTGGCAATCCAGTCGGCGATCTCAAGCCGACCGCTCTGCTCCGTCTGCAGAAGCGGCTGCCGTAACTCGTTGTCGAGGATCGTGAGCAACCCGCGAGACGCATTGCCCTTGGGGCTGGTAACATCGCCGCGGGCGTAAATTGGAGAATCGGCGATATCACCTTCGCGGACGCCCATCGCTCGCACAGGCGGCTCGACGTTGCCTTCGTTTAGCGTCTTAATCTCAGCTTGAAGCTCTTTGATTCGTTTTCGTGCCGCTGCCGTAGCAGTCCTCTTGTCCTTCGCAGCTTGCTGCTTCGCCTTGGCATCTGCCGACTTGGCGGGCTTCTTTTTCTGAGTCTTCTTGACTTTCGCTCGAGCCGCCCGCAACTGTTTCTGCAACGCCTGAAGCTTTTCTTGATGCTCCCGATATTCGGGCGATTCACCAATCGCGTAGAGATCGCTGCCCTGTCGATTGCCTTGCTTCTGCTGCGTGCCGAACAAGGTCTCGCTACTGCGGAAGATGCCGGCCATCGAGTAATACTCGACGCTCGGGATCGGATCGAACTTGTGATCGTGGCAGCGGGCACAGCTAACGGTCAACGCCATGAAGGCGCGAGTCGTGATATCGACTTGCTCGTCAACAATATCCATTCGGAAGATCTCTTTATTTCGTTCGTTTAGAAGTTTCGGACCGATTGCCAGAAAGCCGGTCGCGATGAGTTGTTCATTGCCAGAGTCTTCGAGCAAGTCACCCGCGATCTGTTCGCGAATGAAACGATCGAACGGCTTGTCGGCGTTAAACGCCGCGATGACATAGTCGCGGAATCGCCAAGCATGCGGATAGACATAGTTGCGTTCGCGGCCATTCGATTCGGCATACCGAACGACGTCGAGCCAATGCCGCCCCCAGCGCTCACCGAAGTGCGGAGAGTCAAGCAACTCGTCGATAACGTTCTCAATGCCCTGCGGCGATTCATCGGCCAGCGCGGCGGCGAGTTGATCAGGCGTCGGCGGCAAACCTACAAGATCGTAATACAAGCGGCGCACCAGTTTGATCCGTTCGGCATCTGCAACTGGCTTCAGACCCTCGGCTTCTAGCTTCGCCAACACGAACTGATCAACCGGAGAACGCGCCCAGTCTGCGCTCTTCACCGCTGGCGGCTCGGCGGCTTGGATCGGCTGGAACGCCCAGTGTGCCTTCGCTTCTTCGAAGTTGATTTCGCGTTTGATCAGCGATGCACCTTCGCGAGGGTCCGGCGCGCCGATCTCGATCCATTCAGCAAAGTCCGCGATCGTCTCAGTCGGCAACTGTTCGTCAGGCGGCATCTCGAACGATTCGTGGCGAATCGCTTCCATTATCAGACTGCTTTCGAGTTCACCCGGCACCACCGCGTGGCCGCTTTCGCCACCACGCCGGATTCCGTCCCGAGTATCAAGCACCAACCCACCTTTGATCGACTTGGCATTCTTCGCGTGACACGAATAGCATTTCTGAACCAGCACCGGCCGAATCTTCTTCTCGAAGAAATCGAGTTGCCCTGGGGGAATGCTCTCTTGGCCACGAGTCGTAACCGGTGAGAGCGTAATGAGACCGAGCAGGAACAGGCGGGCGTGACGTCGTATCATCGCGTTCGATCCGGGGGACTGGTTCTGGTAGAACTCTCAAACAAATAAGATGCGCGAGCACAGCCCATTATTGTGGCAACACGAAAGAAAATGCTAAACAACTGTGGCCCAGCCGGTTACGGCACGGCGTCTCGATGCGTTCTCGGGCACCAAGTAATGATCGCACTCATAGTGGATTGTGAGGTGCTGCCTCAGATAGAATCCAACCGGCTAGATCTTGCGCCTCGTTCGTTTAACGCAAGCCGGAGGCGTGCGTTTTTCTTCGACGCGGAAGCGCAGGCCTCCGGCTTGCGGTTAAACGAAATGCTCAGGTTCTCTTCGGCTGTGGTATAGAATCCAGCCTTGCCGGCTCCGCTTACTCATAGGAAGCAACCGATGCGTGCATGTCTTATCAACGGGTTGTTGTTCCTTGCACTCGCCGTTGGCATCCCGCCCATGTGCACAGCTCAAGACGCTGCCGAAAAAACGGCGGACGTCGGGCCAACCACGGAGAGTAGATTTCCGCCCTTAACGATTCCTGACGGCTTCAAGGCCACACTCTTCGCCTGTGACCCGCTGATTGAGTATCCGTCGGTGATTGCACTCGGTCCACGCGTGAGCACACTATTCGTGGCGCACGACTACGTGACTGGGTTGGGAGTCGAGATCGTCCGCCGCGATGAAGTGCGGTTGATCGAAGACTCTGACGGAGACGACTATGCGGATAAGTCGATGATGTTTGCCGGCAGTTTCAATTCGATCCAAGGTCTCGAATTCTATGACGGCACTGTTTTTGTGATGCACGCGCCGTTGCTGACGTCCGTGCGCGACACCGACGGCGATGGAGTCGCCGACGAGCGGCGTGACTTGATCAAAGGACTTGGATTGCCACCGGAAGAGAACTCGAATCGTTTGCATTGCGCCAACGGAGTTGTTGCCGGGCACGACGGCTGGCTCTATTTGGCACTTGGTGATCGCGGCTGCGATGTGAAGCGACCGGAAGGCGACCGACTGTTATTCCAGCAGGGCGGCATCCTGCGGTGCCGGCACGACGGCTCCGACTTCCATGTTTTCTCGACCGGATTACGGAACATCTACGACGTTGCCCTCGATGACGAACTGAACGTCTTTGTGCGCGACAACGAGAACGATGGCGGGGATTACATGATTCGGGTGAATCACTGCTTCTTCGGCTCGGATCATGGCTATCCGTATCACTATTACGAACGCTCGGAAGAGCCGATGCAACCGCTAGCCGATCTTGGTCGCGGTTCGTCGGCGGGCGGAGTCTGCTACACGGGGACGAACTTTCCAAAGGAATACCGTGGCAGTTTGTTCTTCTGCGAATGGGGGAGGGCAGTCGTCCGCTATCCGCGCCAGCGGTCGAAAGGTGGCTTCGCCCCGACGCATGAAACAGATTTCGCCGCGGCTGCCGATAACGACCCCTATGGGCTGAAACCAACGGACTTGGTCGTGGATTATGACGGATCGTTGTTGATCTCGGATTGGGGAGACGGCCAGCGACCGAAGCGGGGCCGCGGCCGCATCTATCGCATAACTGCTGAAACTGACGATCGATCGCACGCAATCAATGCGCCGAAAGACGGACTCTTTTCGGTGAGCTATCACCTCATGAAGTTGCAGTTCCCACGTCCTCAAGAGCGCATTGCCGCTCAACACGTACTCGAGCGGCACAGCACGGAGATGCTGCCCGTGCAACGGAACAACTCGCCCAAGGATCACTCAACGTCGCTGGGCGTCTGCATGCTGTGTGGCTCTTGGCTCGCCAAGATGACGCCGTCGAAGAACTCTTCACTTTGGCATCACACGACCCTGATGCAAGCGTCCGTGCGCAGGCAGTGCGCGCGATCGGTGACTTGACCGATCCAGTTCTCGTTGGCGACAAGATCGAAGCTGGTCGCGGCGACAGTAGGATCGCCGAGCGGCTTGCGATACTAACTGAGAAGGCAGATCCGCGCGTCACGCTCGAAGCGTTGACCGTCTTTCGCAGACTGCACTGGGGCAAAGCACCAGAGTGGATCAGCGAACATCTCACTGCGGAAGATCCAGCCCTGGACCATGCTGCGCAGCAGGCTCTCCGGCATTCGAGAAATTGGCCGGCGGTGATGGGTCTGCTCGATCAATCGCCTCGACTTCGAACGCTCGCCCTTCAGGCGACAGCCGAGCAGCGAGTATCGTACGTCGCGACGCAGTTCATCGAGCGGCTTGCAACATCCGACAACCCGGAACATCGCCGCGAGTATACCGACGCACTCGCTCGGGTGGTGCGAAAAGAGAAGCCGTGGACTTACTGGGGCTTTCGTCCAGCACCACGCTCGGCCGCGCCAATCGACTGGGAAAAGACGACGGAGATTGTCGCCGCTCTCAATGCGACATCGGCCGACGAGAGTCATGAAGTTCGAGCCTTCGCGTTGCAGCGGATGCAAAGAGAAGGCGTAACGCCTGAACTGACACGGCTCGGCGCTTGGTTGCGCGATGAAACGAACGAAGGTCGTGTTACCAGAATCTTGGCAGCCTTGAAGTCGGCCGACGCCTCGAAGACGCAACCGATCCTGCGTGAAGTTGTCTTGCGGCAGAATCTGCCAGATGCGAATCGACTGGCGGCGTTATCAGCGTTCGTTGCCGAACTGCCTTCCGACGACGTAGACAGTCTCAGGAGCTTCGGTGCGAAGCTCGAAGACGGTCCTGTGCTCGCGTCCGCACTCAGACAACTCGGCAATCGACCGAAGCTTGATGCCAGCGATTTGTTGCTCGCCAAGCTCGGCTCTTCAAGCGCCGACGTACGAGCTGCCGCGATTCGGTCGCTTGGCCTGCGTAAGTCTCCGGTAGCTCGCGATCACGTCGTGAAGTTGCTCGACGATGAAAGTGTAGACGTCCGGCAGGCTGCCGCCGAGACGGCTGGATTGCTCGACATCGGTAGCGCGGCTGACAAACTGGTCGTATTCTCAAAGGGCGAAGAGCTCGAATTGGTTCGGGCAAGCTTGGTCTCGTTGCGGCAGTTGAAGGATGCTCGTGTGCGTGCTCCAGCCGTTGCGGCGCTTCAACACAGCGAAACGCAAGTCGCGGCTCTTCGGTATCTTCGAGAGTCCGGGACGCCGGACCTGACCGATTCCGTTGCAGAAATCGCCGCGACGAACCCCGCGATCGAATTCCATCGAGAAGTTGCGGAAACTCTGAACGCTTGGTTGAAGCACTTTCCCGATTCGTTCGGCAAAATCGAGAAGACTCTTGCTACGGTTCACGGCCAAAGTGGACAACCACTGCTCTGGCAGACAACTGGTCCGTTAGCGGAAGCTGTAGCGAAGACTCTACTCGCGGAGCTAACACAAGGCGAAGTGTCGCTCCAGCGAGACTTGGTTGCCGACAAGATCGATTCACAGATCGTCGAGTCAGACAACGGGGCGATTCAGTTCAAGAGGAGCAGTGGATCGGACGCCGAGTCCGTTTGGCTAGCATGGACATTGGTGGCGGTGGCCGAGAAAACGGAGATCGAAATGCTGGCGTCGGCGGCAGGCAATCTAAGCGTTTGGCTCGACAAAGATCAGGTGTACAATCGCGATAAGCCCGCAACGTTCCGTCCCGACTCGGATCGTTTCGCAACGACGCTTGCCACCGGTACGCGGTTGATCGTTGTCGAGGTGCGGCCGAACGGGAAGCCAGCCCGCTTCCATCTCCGTTTCCGCCGCCGCAGCTCGAAAGCCGAACACGAGAAGCTCAGCCAGTTTGCTTTGCAAAGTCGTGGGAACTCGAGCCGCGGGCGAGAGGTATTCGACGACATCAAGAAATCGTCGTGCCTGCAGTGCCATCGCCTCGGAGAGACGGGTGGCAAGATCGGTCCTGATATGGCAGGCATCGGCAGCCGCTTCTCGCGGATTCACTTGATAGAATCGATTCTTGAACCAAGTCGTACTGTCGCGCCGAGCTATGCAACGATTGTCGTTGTGTTGAATGATGGGCGAGTCCTGACGGGCGTGCGAATTTCGGAGGACACTGACATGCTCCTGCTGGGCGACAACCAGGGTAAGACCCATGAGATTCCGAAGGCCGACATCGACGAACTCAGCCCACAGAAACTGAGCACGATGCCGGAGGGGCTGGAAAAGAAACTGACCAATCAAGAGTTCGTCGATCTGTTGGCGTTTCTCGAGTCGCAAAAGAAATCCAATGAGTAAAGAACTCAAACTGAAAAGGGAGTCGTGAAAATGTGACTGGCTCCAAAGCAGCGCGATCGACTTACCACTAGAAACAAGTGGTTCGCTGGTTTGGTGCCTGTCCCACTTTCACGACGGACAAGCGGTGTTCGACGTGGCCTGCGAGGAAAGGGGACAGGCACCGTGCCATTATCGTTGACCGACATTTCGGGCCTTGGCGGGCACGGAGCCAGTCCCCTTTCTCGCTCGAGTTTGCAGTTTCGTAAAGAGATCAACCACTTCGTGAGGAGACCACGATGAGCTACATCACCGCGCTTCCGCTCTCGTGCGTCATTGTCGTGGCTTGGATCGCCGCGTCCGCTATTAATGAAGCAAAAGGGCAAGAAGCGAAGTCGGAGGACAACATCATGGTGCATGAAGATCTTCTCTACGGCCGCGTTCACGGAGCCGGTCTGTTGGCAGACGTCGCGTACCCCAAGAGCGATAAGCCGAGGCCGGCAATCATTTCGGTTCACGGAGGACGTTGGCGCGGCGGGCATAAGCGAGACAAGTCGACGATTGTCGTCAAGCAGTGGGCCGAATTTGGCTTCTTCGCGATGTCGATCGACTATCGACTGGTTGGATGCTCACCGGCACCCGCGTGTTATCAAGACATGCAGTGCGCGATTCGTTACGTGAACGCTCACACAAAGCAGTACAACATCGACCCGGATCGTATCTTCCTGATAGGTCAATCCGCCGGCGGGCACATGGTGTCGCTAGCCGCAACGCTCGGCGACGGACCTTTCAAACGAACAGGCGGTTGGGAAACCGCCAGTAACGAGTTCCGCGCGGTGATTAGTGTCGCAGCCAACTACGAACTGAACACGCTAAGCTGGGGTGACATTTGGACTCCCGCCGGCGGCGATCCGATCGAAGCCCGCAAGTTAGCTTCGCCGGTAAACCACGTGAGGAAGGATGTCAAGCCGCTCCTGATTCTCCACTCGGACAATGACCGTTCCGTTCCGATCGACAACGCGGTCGGGATGGTCGAGGCGTTGAAGAAGGCTGGTGCGACGCACAAGTTCCACCGCTATCCTGACATGGGGCACATGGGTATCAACGAGGAAGTGATCCGCCGGGCGCGCGAGTTTATCGAGCAGCAAAAGTAGCCCTCACGCTTCGCGTGAGGTAAGCGGCAACGCAAAACGACTGTAGTAACGTCACGGCTGGTATTGACGCAAACTTCCGCTTTCATCACGCGGAGCGTGATGGCTACTTTCCGGCGAGAGATTTCGTCATGAAGTACTTCGCATGTGTTCATCTAGCGTCAGTCACTCGTCTCGCTTGCGTCGCATTTCGTCAAGGTACTTGAGAATGTAGCCAATCGATTGCATGCGCTCCGCTACGTCGTCGGGAATCGTGATGTCAAACTCCTCTTCGAGTTCCATCACGAGTTCGACAGTGTCGAGCGAGTCGGCACGAAGGTTGGCGAGAGCGGTGTCATTGGTGATTTGGTCTTGTTCGACGCCAAGTTGCTCAGATAACACGCGGCGGAGCGCATGAGCCAGTTGGGCCGACCGCCAGATCAAACATCCGCACTTCGGGCAGACTGCATCGCCAGTCGGCTCGGCGAATTCTGCACGAACTTCAGCGCCACAGATCGGGCAGTGGCTTGGAAATCCTTCGGGAGTACGTGAGGCGACTGACATCAAGCTGGCTCCCAAAAAAGTAGCCATCACGCTCCGCGTGATGAAAAGCGGAGCAAAACACGTCTTGTTTGGCAGGTGTGCTCTTGAAACCAGCCTCCGTGCCAACGCCGCTTTCCTCACGCTGAGCGTGAGGGCTACTCTATGCACCAACGGGCAACGCGTCGCCGACACTCCAGCGGCTCGGATCGACTGGATCTCGTTCGACGCGACGATAGACCGTGTCTCGTTCCACGGGCTCACGGCCGGCCTCTTCGATGAGACGGCGGATGTGTTGCACCGATAGCATCTCCGGCGTCGTTGCTCCGGCGTCGTGATAGATCAGTTCATGTCGGACGGTTCCGTCGAGATCGTCTGCGCCATAGGACAACGCGGTTTGAGCTGTGCCGATGCCGAGCATGATCCAATAAGCCTTGATGTGGGGAACGTTGTCGAGCATCAAGCGGCTAATCGCCATCGTGCGCAGGTCCATGATCGCGGAGGGCTTCTTGAGGTGGTCGAGCCCTGTGTTCTCGGGGTGAAATGCAAGCGGGATGAAGGTTTGAAAACCTCCCGTCTGGTCTTGCAGTTCGCGAAGACGAATCAAGTGATCGATGCGATGGTAGGCGTTCTCGATGTGGCCATAGAGCATCGTGCAATTGGTCTTCAAGCCGAGTTCGTGTGCGGTGCGATGGATGTTGATCCACTTCGTCGGGTCGGCTTTGTGTTCGCAGATCCGATCACGAACTTCGGGATGGAAGATTTCGGCACCACCGCCGGGCATGCTACCAAGCCCCGCATCGATCAACTCTTGCAGGATTTCGCCTACCGGCTTCTTGGTCTGATGCTCAAACCAATTGATCTCGACGCCGGTCCAGGCCTTCAGATGTAGATCCGGATACGCGTTGTGCAGGATGCGGACGATGTTCACATACCAGTCGTAAGGCTTTTGATGATGCAAGCCGCCGACAATATGCAGCTCAGTGCAGCCGTTCTCGATCGCTTCCTGGCCGCGAGCGAGAATCTGTTCGTCGCTCATCGTGTATCCCTTCGGATCGCGCAAGTCGGCTCGGAAGGCACAAAACGTACATCGATAGACGCAGACGTTCGTCGGATTGAGATGTGTGTTGATGTTGTAATACGCAACGTTGCCATTGATGCTCTCGCGGACGAGATTCGCCAACTCGCCGATTTCGTGGAGCGGTGTGGTCGGCTCGTACAGGAATAGGCCGTCGTCGGGTGATAGCCGTTCGCCTGCTTCGACCTTTTCGCGGATGGAGTGGAGAGTTGAGGTCATTGCTTTGCTTACCTTAGGATCGTTCGAGAAATAAGTGGCATAAGCTTCCAGCTTGCGAACCCGCATTATCGCAAGCTGGAAGCTTACGCCACGGAAACCCGGACAGTTATTTCCAGAACGATCCTTACCTATCAAACC